>NZ_JBALMU010000024.1:0-114953 GCF_036962285.1 Bacillus sp. JJ634 | reverse complement strand
CGATTATACCGTATATTGGAATCAAAAATTATTAAGATTTTTCATACTTTTTAAACATTGATACCTATACCAACTAGAAATATATACCTATTTTCGATAAAAATCGACAAATTTCTACATTTACCATGACCATCCACCGTTCGGCTCAATCTTACATATCCCGCGTACTATATAAAGCATTTCTACTATTGTAGTAGTTATAACAATATAATTAAAATGATAAAAATCACACTTATGTGACTTTCTCCTCTATTTTCCCCAAAAACGTCACACTAATGTAACAAACTGTTCTCCATTATAGCTTTTTACCTAACACGTAAAAAAAAATCATGACTCCGACCTCAAACTTATGAGGCAATAAGGAATATAGACAGGGGATATAAATAATCTTCTGTAGCTATAACCCGCTTAGCATCTCGAGGTCATCGCTTTCGGAGAAAAAATACCCACTAGATTGGTTTAACATCAAAAAAAAGAGCCTTGTAATATCCTTACTTAGGACATTACAAGACCCTATTCTCTTGCTGTTCTTCTATTAACTATTTTTTAATTTCTCTAATTCAAGTAAAAATTTATCATTCAATACTTTAATATATGTCCCCTTCATACCTAAAGAGCGAGATTCAATAACCCCAGCGCTTTCTAACTTACGAAGAGCATTTACAATAACGGAACGTGTAATGCCGACACGGTCAGCAATTTTAGATGCTACTAACAGCCCTTCATTCCCTTTTAATTCTTCAAAAATATGCTCAATTGCTTCTAATTCACTATAAGATAGTGAAGAGATTGCCATTTGTACAACCGCTTTACTGCGAGCCTCTTCTTCAATTTCTTCTGCTTTTTCACGCAAGATTTCCATTCCTACTACCGTTGCACCATATTCCGCTAAAATTAAATCATCATCTTCAAATTTTTCTTCTAAACGAGCCAGAACTAATGTACCTAAACGCTCACCACCACCGATAATCGGTACAATCGTTGTTAATCCATTAGCGAAGAGATCTTTATTTTCAATCGGGAAAACTGTATACTCACTATCCATAGTCAAATTAGAAGAAGTTTCTTGTATATTAAATAAACTCTTCGTATATTGTTCGGGGAATTGTCTCTCTTCATACATTTTTATTAAGCGTTCATTTTCAATTTTTTGACTAATAGAAATACCTAATAATTTTCCTCGACGACTTACAACGAATACATTCGCGTCAATCACTTCACTTAAACTGTCGGCCATTTCTTTAAAATTCACAGGTTTACCGGCTGCTTTTTGGAGCATTGCATTAATTTTTCTTGTTTTACCTAATAAGTTCATCTTTATTGTTCCTCCCAATAGTGCCTATCTATCTCAATCATTAATTATAAAATAAATTGACTTAAGTCTTTATTACGCGCAATAGAGCCTAACTTCTCTTCCACATATTGCGGTGTTATTGTAATCTTCTCAAGGGTAATCTCCGGTGCTTCAAACGACAAATCTTCTAATAAACGTTCCATGATTGTATGAAGACGTCTTGCCCCGATATTATCCGTATTTTGATTGACTTCAAACGCTACTTCCGCAATCTTACCAATAGCATCGTCAGAAAATTCAATTTGTATACCTTCTGTTTCCAATAATGCTATATACTGTTTTAATAAAGCATTATCTGGCTCATGTAAAATCCGTACAAAATCATCAACTGTTAGTTTCTGTAACTCAACACGAATTGGAAATCTCCCTTGTAATTCCGGAATCAAATCAGAGGGTTTCGCCATATGAAACGCCCCAGCTGCAATAAATAACACATGATCTGTCTTAACAGATCCATATTTTGTTACAACGGTTGACCCTTCTACAATCGGTAAAATATCCCGTTGAACCCCTTCACGAGAAACATCAGCTGAAGACGAACCGGATTGTTTGCTTGCAATTTTATCAATTTCATCAATAAAAATAATTCCGGTTTGCTCCGCTCGCATCACAGCATCTTGTGTCACTTCGTCCATATCGATAAGCTTCGCCGCTTCTTCATTCACTAAAACACCACGCGCCTCACTTACCTTCAGCTTACGCTTTTTCTTCTTCTTCGGCATTAGTCCGCCTAGAACATCTTGCATATTCATGCCCATCTGTTCCATGCCCGAACCTTGTAATAAATCAAACATCGATGCTTGTTGTTCTTCAACCTCTACCGTAATAATTTCGTTTTCTAGTTCACCCTTGGCTAAGCGGTCCGCAATCAGTTTGCGCTTTTGCTGCAAGCTTACATCCTCAGAATGTGATTCAACCGTTTCTTCTTGCACATGGCTTCCACCAAACAATGCTTCTAATGGATTTTTAAAATTGTTCTGCTTTTTTGTTGATGGAACGAGCAATTCAATTAAACGGCGATTGGCTTGTTCTTCCGCTCGTTCTTTGACACTCACCATCTTTTCTTCTTTCACAAGACGGACGGATGTCTCCACTAAATCTCGAACCATTGACTCCACATCACGGCCGACATAACCGACTTCTGTAAATTTTGTAGCCTCAATTTTAATAAAAGGAGCCCCAACAAGCTTCGCCATTCGGCGAGCAATTTCCGTTTTCCCAACACCAGTCGGTCCAATCATTAAAATATTTTTCGGAACGACTTCATCACGTAACTGATCAGATAAAAGACTTCTACGATAACGATTGCGAAGGGCAACAGCTACAGCACGCTTTGCCTCTTTTTGACCTACAATATATTGATCTAATTTCTCAACAATTTGTCTCGGTGTTAAAGCAGCTTTCTTTGCCATTTTTGCGCTCCTCCTTTACAGCTCTTCTACAATAATATTTGAATTCGTAAACACACAGATTTCAGCTGCAATGTTTAATGCAGACTCTGCAATGTCTCTCGCCGATAACTGCTCAGCGGAAAACCGCTTTAAAGCTCGCCCTGCAGCCAGAGCATAATTACCGCCAGAACCAATCGCTAAAATTCCATCATCTGGCTCAATCACTTCCCCTGTACCCGAGACAAGTAACAAATGTTTCCGATCCATTACGACTAGCATCGCTTCAAGCTTGCGCAAAATATTATCACTGCGCCATTGCTTTGCCATTTCGACAGCCGCACGCTGAAGATTACCATTATATTCTTCAAGCTTCGCCTCAAACATTTCAAATAAAGTAAAAGCATCCGCTACAGATCCAGCAAAGCCCGCCAGCACATTACCGTTAAAAATCTTTCTCACTTTTCTCGCTGTATGCTTCATCACGACTGAGTTTCCTAATGTTACTTGACCGTCGCCAGACATCGCACATTGTCCATTATGATGAACAGCAAAAATGGTTGTCATAAGAATACCCCTTTCGAAAAGCGTATTAAGCCCTTGGATGTGTTGAATTATATACTTTTCTAAGCTGCTCTTTTGTTACATGCGTATAAATTTGAGTAGATGAAATTTTTGAATGCCCTAAAAGCTCTTGAACCGTTCTTAAATCCGCTCCATTATTTAATAAATGCGTGGCAAACGAATGCCTTAACATATGAGGATGCAGCTTCCCATTTGCCGCAGCTTTTTTAATGCATTCATTTAACACATAATGAGCTCCTCTAACAGTTAATGGCTCTCCACGATAATTAATAAACAAATAGGAATGAGATGTTCGGTAAGAAGACATCGTCTCGGTACGTGCCATATTTATGTAAGTCTGTAGAGCCTCTTTAGCACATTGACCAAATGGTACGTATCGATCTTTCCTCCCTTTCCCATGCACTAGAATTGTTTCAAGAGAGAAGTCAATATCTTGTAATTGAATGTTGCAGCACTCACTAATTCGAGTCCCTGTTGCATAAAGGACCTCTAATAAAGCAGCATCCCGCAAGCCCATCGGTGTGTCTTTATTTAAAGCAGAAAACAGCTGATTGATCTCTTCCTCATAAAGAAAACGAGGCAGCTTGTGTTCTTTTTTAGGTAGAGCTAAGAGGGAAAATGGATTTTCCCCCACCATCCCTTCTCGCACTAAAAATTTATAAAAGGTTCGTAAGCAAGATATTTTCCTTGCAACTGTCCGTTTAGATAAATCTCGTTCATATAAAGTTGTTAAAAATAGACGAGCATCAAAATATTCAACCAAAGCTAATTGCTGAATGTTCTGTGTCTCTAAGAACAAAAAAAATTCGCCAAGATCTCGTTTGTAATTATCAATTGTATAAGGTGAACAGTTCTTCTCAATTTGTAAATATTCTATAAACAATTGTAACGCTTTTTTCGTATCCACCATACATACACCTCTCAAAGGCTACTAAATCGTATCACACTTACTGACTGCAAGCAAATATTTCACAAACTTTTCATAAAGTTCTGAATTGTTTGTAAAGCGCGATTAGCATGCATTTCATATCGTTCTTTCTTCGACTTAATTCTAACACCAAGGTCTGGGAATAATCCAAAATTAGCATTCATCGGTTGGAATGTTTTTGCATTTGTTGACGTAATATAGTGAGCCATACTTCCAATCGCTGTTTCTTGTGGGAATACAATTGGCTCTTGACCCATCATCATTCGAGCCGCATTCATTCCTGCAACTAATCCTGAAGCAGCCGATTCCACATAACCTTCTACACCCGTCATTTGACCTGCAAAGAAAAGATCATCACGATTTTTAAATTGATACGTTGATTTCAATACTTTTGGTGAATTAATAAACGTATTGCGATGCATAACCCCGTATCGAACAATTTCCACATTTTCAAGACCTGGAATTAATCGAAGTACTTCCTTCTGTGGCCCCCATTTCAAATGTGTTTGAAAGCCTACTAAGTTATATAACGTACCTGCTGCATCATCTTGGCGTAATTGAACAACAGCAAAAGGTCTTTTACCTGTTTTCGGATCTTCTAGTCCAACTGGTTTCATCGGCCCAAACAGCATAGTCTTCCTCCCGCGTGCCGCCATTACTTCAATTGGCATACATCCTTCAAAGAAGATTTCTTTCTCAAACTCTTTTAATGGAACAGTTTCCGCTGTGATTAACGCTTCATGGAAACGATCAAATTCCTCTTCCGTCATCGGACAGTTTAAGTAAGCCGCTTCTCCTTTATCATAACGGGATTTTAAGTACACTTTATTCATATCAATGCTATCTTTTTCAACGATTGGTGCAGCAGCATCATAAAAATATAAATACTCTTCTTCCATAATCTCCTTCAAACTATTCGATAATGCTTGGCTTGTAAGAGGTCCCGTCGCAATGACCGTTGGGCCTTCAGGGATCGTTGTTACCTCTTCATTTACAACGGTTACATTAGGATGATTCTTCACTAAATCTGTCACACGTGCTGCAAACTCATGTCGATCTACTGCAAGAGCTCCGCCAGCAGGAACTGCACACGCATCGGCTGCTGCGATAATAACTGAATTGAGCATGCGCATTTCTTCTTTCAAAACGCCTACCGCATTCGTTAACGCGTTGCCACGCAAAGAGTTAGAGCATACAAGCTCTGCGAACTTATCAGTATGATGAGCTGGTGTTTGCTTCACTGGACGCATTTCATACAAACGAACTTGAATTCCTCGATTAGCCAGTTGCCACGCAGCTTCACTTCCTGCAAGACCTGCTCCAATCACATTAACTTTTGCTTCTTTCATTTTACGAACCTCCATATAAAGATATGATAAGAAAAGCACAAGGCGCCTTAGTCAACTCCCAACACACGAGGAAACTGGACGCAAAAAACCGTTTGATTAACACTATGATTTAGTACAGCCTGCCTTTAAAAACACAGTGAGTGTCTCTCTTCTAGACAGGTCATGTTCATTTTATAGTTCAAATAAAATTATGATTTTGATCTACCTTCTCATATATTCACTCACAAATTTTCATTCATTATTTTACGGGAAATAGTGACCTCTATGTGCTTAGATGCGCGACATCCTTTTTTATTCCTAGACCGCAATTAAACATTATATCGTTAAACAAAAGGAATTGTCCACTGCATTGTACATCACCTTCGCTAAATAAAAAAGTTTTTCGATCTATCACCGTATTTCCTCCAACAATGCTCTGTTACATAACCTTGTTGGTTTTTGATTCATTTAAGCCAAAAATCGTACGAAATAACAAGTTTATTCACATAGTCTCCACCAAAAGAATCTCTCTATAATTTTCCTAAAAAAGCGAGTGCCTTCTCCATTATCAAACTAATACACACTCATTAGACACCTCTCTTTTTTTAGACAATAAAAGTCCGCAAGCTTACATGATTGCCCTTTCCCCACTTACTTTTATCTATCTGACCTACACAAAGAAAAGGTGAGCCTGTGCTCACCTTTTCTAACCATTTAACTTTGTGGCTCTTCTTTGTAATCACACTCTATACATTGAACTTGCATTCCTTTTTTCAACTTCTTCTCCACTAATATGCCTTCGCATTTTGGACAGCTTCTTGGTAATGGCTTATCCCAGGAAATAAAATCACAGCTTGGATATGTATCACAACCGTAAAAGAGACGACGTTTTTTACTTTTTCGTTCAATGATGTCGCCTTCCTTACACTTCGGACACTTCACACCAATTTTCTTTACGATTGGCTTCGTATTGCGACAGTCCGGGAAATTGCTGCAAGCCATAAACTTTCCATAACGTCCCATTTTAAAGACCATCTCATGACCACATTCTTCGCAATCTTCGCCTGCTGGTTCATCTTTGATTTCGATTTTCTCCATTTCAGCTTCAGCTTTTGCTAAATCAATGGCAAAGTCTTGATAAAATTCATCAATTACCTTAATCCATTCTATCTGGCCTTCTTCGACACCATCAAATTGCTGCTCCATTTTGGCTGTAAATTCAACATCTAAAATATCTGGGAAAAACTCACGAATAAGCTCTAAAACAATTTCTCCAAGCTCCGTTGGCACAAAACGTTTGTTATCGAGCGTTACGTATCCTCGTTTCTGAATCGTATCAAGGGTTGGCGCATACGTTGATGGTCGACCTATTCCAAGTTCCTCTAATGTACGGACAAGCCTTGCCTCTGTATAGCGTGGAGGCGGCTGCGTAAAATGCTGCTTCGGCTCTACATCCTTCGAAAAATAGATGTCGCCTTCGACTACATCTGGCAGTAAATTATTTTTCTCCTCAACGGAATCATCCGTTCCTTCCACGTACACTTTCATAAAACCAGGAAATTTAATTTTCGAGCCATTAGCACGGAATAAAACGGGACCATTTTGAAGATCAACGCTCATCGTATCCATAACCGCTGCAGCCATCTGACTAGCTACAAAACGCTCCCAAATCAATTTATATAAACGGAATTGATCACGAGAAAGAAATTCTTTTACCGAACTCGGTTCACGTAATGTACTCGTCGGTCGCACAGCTTCATGAGCATCTTGTGCATTGGTTTGTTTCTTTTCTTTCCTCTGCTCTGCTTGCATATATTCTTGCCCGTATGTGCTTTCAATATATGTATGCACTTCTTGCTTAGCCACATCCGAAATTCGGGTAGAATCCGTTCTCATATAAGTAATTAACCCAACGGTTCCTTCTTTACCAAGCTCAATTCCTTCATATAATTGTTGAGCAAGCATCATCGTTTTTTTAGCACGAAAATTTAATTTTCGTGCCGCTTCTTGCTGTAAAGAAGACGTTGTGAAAGGCGCTGCCGGATTACGCTTACGTTCTTTTTTGGTTACACCTGCAATCTTAAACTCACTGCCCTCTAAGTTAGCTAGTACTTTTTTTACATCTTCTTCACTTTTTAATTCCGTTCGCTCACCATTTAAGCTAAAAAAAGCACCTTCGAATTGTTCCTTTCCCTTAACAAAATCCGCTCTAATGCTCCAATATTCTTCCGGAACAAAATCTTTTATTTCTTTTTCGCGATCAATAATCATTCGAACGGCCACAGATTGAACGCGTCCTGCACTTAGTCCTTTTTTTACTTTTTTCCAAAGCAAAGGGCTAATGTTATAGCCCACTAAGCGGTCTAGAACGCGTCTCGCTTGTTGAGCATCGACTAGACTCATATTAATTGGTCTAGGTGATTTAAACGATTCTTTAATGGCATCCTTTGTAATTTCATTAAATACCACACGGCAATCTGAATGAATATCTACATTTAAACTATGAGCTAAATGCCAAGCAATTGCCTCCCCTTCTCTATCGGGGTCAGCTGCGAGGTAAATTTTCTTTGCTTTTTTAGCAGCGGTCTTTAATTCCTTTAATACAGGACCTTTTCCTCGAATTGTTATATATTTAGGCTCATAGTCCTGCTCAACATCTACCCCCATTTGACTTTTAGGTAAATCGCGAACATGTCCCATTGAAGCTTTAACTTTATATTTTTTTCCTAAGTAACGCTCTATCGTCTTCGCCTTCGCCGGCGATTCTACTATCACTAAGTAATCTGACATTCAACAAGTCCTCCTCAAAGAGGTAATATAAATCTTCACTATTATTAATCATTCAAAATTCATTTGTCAATATCTCTTTCCATTGTTAACCTCTATCTAGACAAAAAGGGGTTTTGCAAAATTTATAACAATTTTACAAAAATTTCAACCCTTTTTATAAAAATTCCCTGTATAAATTGTATTACTTTTGCACATTCTCCCTAAAATTCCCCTATATAAAAGGCCGGGTTACAAAATATTATGAACCACCATATTGTTTAACAAAGTCGTTTAAAAAAGATTCACATACTCTTCCTCAATATCTGAAGCGGCTAGCACAAGCTTGGCTCCATCCTGAATTAATTGATTAGTACCCATAGACTGAGGACTTAAAATATTCCCAGGCAAGGCATAGACATCTCTTCCTTGCTCAAGAGCAGCCTGTGCTGTAATAAGTGTACCACTTCTTTTTCTTGCCTCTATAACAAGCACTCCTCTTGATAAACCGCTAATAATTCGATTGCGCACGGGAAACATCCATGGTTCTGCCCGTCTCATCGGAGGTATTTCTGACAACAAGAGACCTTGTTTCATCATTGTCTCTGCCAATTGTACATTCCTTTTCGGATAAATGTGCAGCAGCCCGCCTCCTAAAACACCGATGGTTTTTCCTCCTTCATTAAGGGTAACCATATGAGCAGCAGCATCAATGCCTGCAGCGACTCCACTAATAATAGTAAAGTTCTTCTCAACTAACTTGGGAAGAATAGTCTTTAATGCCTCTAGGCCGTATACTGTCGGCGTTCTCGTCCCGACGATAGCTAATGTATTCTGTTCCTTTAATAATTCTTTTCTCCCTTTCATATAAAGCACCCAAGGGGGGTCAAAGATTTGTTGAAGCAAATAAGGATATTCTTCGTCAAACATCGTTAAACACTGAATATGGCACTCTTCGTATCTCCTTAGTTTCTCCATAATAGAAAGCGAATGTAAATCGCGAAAGAACATTTGCAGCTTATTTGAAGGCAGCGGCACAATATCCTTCCATTCAGCATATGACTTTGTAAAAAGAGAAGATAGTAATGGATCGACTTGAACAATAGCTTGAATCGTTTTCCAACCAGCGCCGCGACAATGATGAAGATGGATAAGCTTGTCTTTTGGATTCAAATGAGGACACTCCTTACGGGGGATTTTTTGAAGAAAAGTCGACGGCAAAAGCATGCAGTACTTTGCCAAGTTGACTTTCTAGTACACTTACGATAATACAACAACGCCTCTGACTTAAAATAAGCCAAAGGCGGTTTTCCTAATTATTTAACGCACTTTACTAGCTTCATAAAGATCATTCTCTTTTAAAACGGAAATTAAAGTTTCTCCAATGACAGACGGTGTAGCTGCCACTCGAATCCCGCATTCATTCATTACACGAATTTTTTCATCCGCCGTCCCTTTTCCACCAGCAATAATCGCACCTGCATGCCCCATGCGTTTTCCCGGAGGTGCAGTACGACCGCCGATAAAGCCAACAACAGGCTTCTTCATATTAGCCTTTACCCAGCGTGCCGCTTCCTCTTCCGCTGTTCCGCCGATTTCACCAATCATAATAACAGCATGTGTATCCGGATCTTCATTGAAGGCCTTTAATACATCAATAAAATCTGTACCATTGACCGGGTCACCGCCAATCCCAACAGCCGTACTTTGTCCAATGCCTGCATTCGTTAATTGATGCACGGCTTCATAGGTTAATGTACCTGAGCGAGAGACAACGCCTATATGCCCTTTTGTATGAATATAGCCCGGCATAATGCCAATTTTACATTCATCCGCTGTAATGACACCTGGACAGTTCGGTCCTATTAATCTCGTCTTTTTGCCTTGTAAATATCGTTTTACTTTTACCATATCTAACACCGGAATATGCTCAGTTATACAAATTACTAAGTCTAGCTCAGCATCAACTGCTTCTAGGATCGCATCTGCCGCAAACGGGGCTGGAACATAGATAACAGAAGCGGTTGCATTCGTTTTGCGCACAGCTTCTGCAACTGTATTATAAACAGGAACCCCTTCGATTTCTGTGCCGCCTTTCCCCGGTGTTACACCTGCTACAATTTTTGTACCATAATCAAGCATCTGACTCGTATGAAACGCGGCTGTTGAGCCTGTAATCCCTTGAACAATAACCTTTGTGTCTTTATTAACAAAAATCGCCATAACATTCCCTCCTCCATTCATTAACCAACTAATGAGACAATTTTTTGCGCACCATCTGCCATCGACTCTGCTGCTGTAATATTCAAGCCGGATTCTCGTAAAATTTGTTTACCTAATTCAACATTTGTACCTTCTAAACGAACAACAAGCGGCACATCGAGACCCAATTCCTTCGCTGCTGCTACTACTCCCGCAGCAATAATGTCACACTTCATAATTCCTCCAAAAATATTAACGAAAATTCCTCTAACCTGACTATCTGATAAAATAATTTTGAATGCTTCTTTTACCTTTTCTTCCGTCGCACCGCCCCCTACATCAAGGAAGTTAGCCGGATCACCATTATAATGTTTAATAATGTCCATCGTTGCCATCGCAAGTCCTGCACCATTGACCATGCAACCGATATTTCCTTCTAATGAAATGTAACTTAACTGATATTTAGAGGCTTCAATTTCTTTTGCATCTTCTTCATCTAAATCCCGATAAGCCACAACCCCTTTTTGACGATATAAAGCATTGTCATCAAAATTAAACTTGGCATCTAAAGCTAATACCTGATCATCTCCCGTTACAACTAACGGATTAATTTCTACAATTGAACAGTCTTTTTCAATAAACACTCTATATAATCCAAGCATGAAGGCTACAGCTTTATTAATCACTTGATCTGGTATATTTATTTGAAAAGCAATCTTTCGTGCCTGATAAGGTACTAATCCAACAACTGGATCGATATATTCTTTAAAAATCTTCTCTGGATTCTTTTCTGCTACTTCCTCGATGTCTGTGCCCCCTTCTTCAGAAGCCATTAGTACGATACAATCGGAGTCACGATCCAAAACAAAACCGATATAATATTCCTTTCGGATATCGCACCCCTCTTCAATAAGCAATCGTTTTACTTCTTTGCCAGATGGTCCAGTTTGATGCGTTACAAGTGTTTTCCCAAGAAGCTCTTCGGCATATGTACGCACTTCTTTAAGATCTTTTGCTACCTTCACGCCACCGGCTTTTCCACGTCCCCCGGCATGGATTTGAGCCTTGACAACAACGACATCTGTCCCTAGTTCTTTTGCTGCATCAACCGCTTCCTCAACCGTATACGCAACTCGGCCATTCGGCACAGATACCCCGTATTGCTTTAAAATCTCTTTGCCTTGATACTCATGGATATTCATGTTCCCATCCCCCTTATTTCGAGAAAATATTCTCCAAAAAATTCTTCCCGCACAGCTTCTATATCAGTATATAAATAGGCTAATGTATTTCCCTTGTAAAATGAGGAATTTAACAGCACTTTTATCATATACTTCCAATTTATTGTATAAAATGTTAAAAATATTGTCTACTATATTCTCTTATTTGGACCAGATAATTAACTAAAATAAAGAAAAAAACATAGCCTAAGCTATGTTTTTACTAAATCATAATTATATTAAAATAGTTTTATCTGTTACGCGATTCTGCATCTCGATCCATTTTATAAATAAAGGCAAATACCTCAGCCACCGCGCGGTACAATTCATCTGGTATGGTTTCATTAATATCCAATTTCCCTAGAAGCTCAGCTAGTGACGGATCCTTTTGGACAGGAATATTTAGCTCTTTTGCCTTTTCTAAAATGTTCTCTGCTACCTTCCCTTTTCCTTTAGCCAATACTTTGGGAGCCGGGTCTTTTTCAGAATCGTACTTCAAAGCAATAGCTTCTGCTCGTTTATCCTCTATCATATTCGAACATCCACTCCATTGTAGGAACCAGCCACTGGATACGAAGTCGACTGGTTCCTTTTTTCCTTCCCATGTTTCATAAGCGTATTTTCAAATAATACACCAGATAATTTATAATTTAATTGTTCAAGACTGCTTCGTAAGAGACCGATATAAGGACTTGCCATGTTTTCTAATGTCTCACTTTGTTCATTCATGACAGCGACTTTAATCACTCGATTTTGAACTTGCATATCAATAACCGTTTCCTTTAATTGTTCAAGATCTAAGTAAAATAAAATTCTACAATAATTTGGATCAATGCCACCTTCTTGTGTTCGACGGCCGCTCCATTGTAAAGTAACATCGGTTTCATATTTCCCTATATTTAATGGTAACGTCAGCAAAACATTTTGAAGCGGCCCATTTTCTTGTGACATAATTTGCTGAGCGGTTAAATGATTCACAATCTGTTCCGCCAGCTCTTTAATAACAGCTGGATGCTGCTGTTCCTGAAGCAACTTAAGCAGCAGCGGCTTTAACGTCACAAGCTCTTCTTCTAAAGCAGTCGGATTCGCATTTTGTGCATGCGCCAGTACATGTTCGAATTGTAGCCCTAATATTTTGACGATGTCCTTCAAGTGAGAATATACGGCTGTTCCTGTCGTCAAATCTGTCATTTGGAACTCTGATGCTAGTACTTGTAAAACTGCTCTTTCATGTGGTAATACCGAGCTCTCAGAGGGATTTTGTGAAAATGATAACAATTGGTTCGCTAAAGCCTCCTTCGCACCATTTACCTGTGAACGATTTGGATTCAACAAATTTAAAAATGATGTTAGAACAGATTTGCTCTCACTTTCAGTAACTAGCATTTCCACTACGTCCATCGTCAACTTTGGTAAATCAGTTTGCTGAGGATTTATCTTTAAAGGCGCAGCTGAATTGGCAGGCTGCTGAGCAAAATCGGCTGAGCTTACACTCGTTGTCGCTAGCTGTTGTCCTTGTACCAAGTTTGTTAATGGAGCTTTCGGCACGCCTTGTTGCTCAGCCAACCAGTTTGTCACATTTTGAAGATGTACAGTACGATGATCTCCATTTTGTAGCGCTGTTTTATAATCAGCAAGCAGCTGCATCCCTTGCTGCCACTTCATAGCAAGCTCTGTTTTAGCCTGAGGGACACCGCTTATTTGCGAATCTGTAACTAGTTTCGTTAAAAATTCTGCTTCCGAAAACGAAGGAGAAATCAAACCAACTTTCTGAAGTAAACTAAATGCTCCTGCTTTAAGGTCAGGAGCTGCATCTGGACTTGCCCATTGACTTACAAGCTTCAATAAGCCTGTTTCTTGTAGATGTCCTTGTTTCGATATAACAAGCGACTCTAGTACTTCTTTTAATTGATGCGTTGTCGCTGTGCCAGTAGATGCTGAGGTGAGCTTGCCAAGCAAATCGCCAAGCATATTATGTAGAGATTCTCCTTTAGACTGGGCTAATAGAGCTTTAAAAACATCCTCAACAAAAGGCAATTGTTGAACATACATCGTTTTAATCGTCGCTAAGCCAGATTGAGAAGGGTCTATTAATTTCAGCCATTGCAGGGCCGTTTGGAACGAATCTTTAGTAATGGGAAACTGATTTCTCATAAGAAACTCAGCAAGTTCTGCTGCCTCCGCATTCGCAGTTATCCCAAGGTGCGCAATCAATTGTTGAGCGGCTGCTTTCATATTCATCGTCTGTGCGGCATGCGGTGTATCTAATACCTTTAACACAGGCTTCCTCTCATTAGATTGAACTTGCAGCCAATAGCGTTCTCCTGCTTGCAAAGGAGCTTCTAAAGTAGCGATCAGTTTTTGATTGCCAATTCGCACTTCGGCTATTTGATTCGGGTAAATTTTATTTACTTTCCCGAAAAAGATTTGTCCAGCTTTAAATGCGAGACCGGAATCTTCATTTGTAGATGTATGGACTTTGGCCCCCATCGTTACAAATTGCACACTTTCCATCTCCTTCCATACAATTACCCACGATGAATCATTTCTTTAATAGGCGAAAAGCTTTTTCTATGCCATGGTGTCAGTCCGTATCGAGATAGCGCCTCTAAATGTACACTTGTCCCGTATCCCATATTATGTTCAAAACCATATTCGGGATATTGCTTTGCATATTCCTTCATCATGCGATCCCGTGTCACTTTTGCAATAATCGATGCTGCAGAAATAGAAATACTTTTAGCATCTCCTTTAACAATGGAATATTGCGGAATGTCCACTTCAAGCTCCATTGCATCAATTAAAAGATGATTCGGTTGCTCACGTAATTCAGAAATCGCGGTAATCATCGCTTTCTTCGTTGCTTGATAAATATTAATCGCATCAATTTCTTCACTATCAACAATGCCTATTCCGACCGCAATCGCTTCTTGCATAATCGTTTCATAAAACAATTCACGCTTTATTTCGGGTATTTTTTTAGAATCATTGAGTCCCGGCAAATAAAACGTCTCTGGCAACATAACCGCGCTCGCCACAACAGGACCTGCAAGCGGACCTCTCCCTACCTCGTCAATTCCAGCAATAAGCGCAACCCCTTGCTTTCGCAACTCTCGTTCATATTGAGACATAGTGATAAAATGCTGCTTTAATTGCTGCTCTTTTTCAAACGAACGCTCCCATTTCTTCACTAAATTGATAACACCTTTGCGCTCATCATGCTGACATTGAATGAAAAAATCATCATTCGGATTCGTAATCTCTTGTAATTTCAATGCTATTTCTTTAATACTCATACGTGTGTCCATATTCTCACCTGTTATATTCATTATCGGCTATCCCACTGTCATTCTATAGCATCTAATTAGAAAAAACGCCACCGGCCCTTGATTGATAGATATTAAATTTGAATAGCTATTAACTAAGGGGGGCAGGTATAAAATTAGACACCAACACTTATCAAAAATTGCATGCTGTCTTATTGCACAAAAATACGGAGCGAAAACATCCGGCTCCGTATCCATTAATTATTCTTCTATATCTTCTCGTTCTTCACCAGGTACTTCAAATGTAAGAGGCCCTAATTTTTCGGAACGAATCTCTCGAACAACTAATTCAGCCGTCTTATCATAATCAACAAGACCACCGCCAGCTAAACAGCCGCGGAATTGACCAACTGCATCGAAAAGCTCCACGGTTTCTTCTGGAATCTGATCTAAGTTATAGCGCGATTGCAGCCGCTCTGGATATTCTCTTTCTAAAAAGCGAAGGCCATAGAGCGATACCTCATGTAAATTTAAAATAGTATCTTTAATAGCTCCTGTTAATGCTAGCTTCAAGCCTACCTCTTGGTCCTCAAATTTCGGCCAAAGAATTCCCGGTGTATCGAGCAGCTCCATTTCCTTGCCTACTTTAATCCATTGCTGCGCTTTCGTCACACCTGGTGTATTCCCCGTTTTAGCAATATTTTTCTTCGCTAATCGATTGATCAGCGTCGATTTCCCAGCGTTTGGAATACCGACAATCATCGCCCGAATTGCTCGTGGCTGCTTAATACCTTTCGCTCTCATCCGCTCATGCTTTTCCTTTAACAGCTCTTTAGCAGCTGCTGTAATCTGATTCAAGCCATTACCCGCTTGCGAGTTAATCGCAATAGCTGTTTTTCCTTGTGCTTTAAAGTACTGGAGCCACTGCTTTGTTTTCACTGGATCAGCCATATCTGCCTTATTCAATAAAATAATTCTTGGCTTATGTTGAATAATCTCATCAATCATCGGATTTCTTGAAGATGCTGGAATTCTCGCATCTACCAATTCAAATATAATATCAATTAATTTTAACTTTTCCGTTACTTCCCGTCTTGCTTTGGCCATATGACCAGGGAACCACTGTATTGTCACTAAAAATCAACCTTCCTGTTTCTAATGTTTCAACAATCTATTCGACTTTCCTTATATCTTTTATAGGCCAATACACCGTATTTGTCTTACCTAGTATTTTATCATACGAGATGACACCTATATGACGGCTATCCTTGCTTAAACGACGATTATCGCCCATAACGAATAAATAACCTTCTGGTACCGTTTCTTGATTAATTTCTTTAATATCCTTTAATGTAAAAGATTCTGTTAGAGGGCCGCCATCTACTAACTTTGCTTTATATTTATCTAAATAAGGCTCTTGATACGGTTTGCCGTTAATGTAGAGCGTATCATGATCATACTCAACTTTGTCACCTGGCAGTCCAATTACACGTTTAATATAATCCTTGCCTTCTGGTGCCTCAAACACAATAATATCGAAGCGCTTCGGTTTGCCTATTACATAAGAAAATTTATTCGCAATGACTCGATCTGTATCCTTCAAAGTCGGCATCATCGAGTAACCATCCACAACAACCGGAGCAAAAAAGAATTGGCGAATGACCGTTGCGATAATAACAGCGACAATAATCGCTTTTATCCACTCTACTAGTTCATTTTTCCCTTTAGCCATGGTCACCATCCTCTTTAAATCAAGCATGTTCATCCATTCATCATTTTACCATCTTACTCATCTGATAGCGAGTAACTCCTGTTACCCAAGAATCTGTTTTTATTAACACATTCTTCTTTAGCCCAGCGATGTTCACTAATGCTAGTGACTAGAGACATGAATATACATTAGGCACTAATCAATATATAAACACTTATACAAAAAAGGAGCCTGATAATCAAGCTCCTTTTTTGTATAATGCTATATAAGTTATAGCCTTTTGAAAACGGCAGTGCGTACAATCTTACTGAAATCGATAAATTAGCGACGAATTTCTTTAATACGTGCTTTTTTACCACGAAGTTCACGTAAGTAGTAAAGTTTTGCACGACGTACTTTACCGTAACGTACTACTTCTAATTTCGCAATTTTTGGTGTGTGAACAGGGAATGTACGTTCAACTCCAACACCGTAAGAAATTTTACGAACTGTGAAAGTTTCGCTCACTCCGCCACCACGACGTTTGATTACAACACCTTCAAATAACTGAATACGTTCGCGAGTTCCCTCAACAACTTTAACGTGTACACGTACTGTGTCACCAGGACGGAACGCAGGAAGATCAGTGCGAATTTGTTCTTGTGTAATTTCTTGAATAAGTTTTTGCATTGATTTCATCTCCTCATGGATGCTCTTGCAAACCTAGCATGTCTACAGCGGAACATCGTTATAAGACTGGACATATTGCCCAAGTCACAAAATGTATTGTAACATATGATAAGCTGGAATACAATAGATTCATTGTTCTTTCTGAATCTCAGCTAATAATTTTTTTTCAACTTCCGAAAGAGAATAAGAATCAAGTAAATCCGGGCGGCGCATCCAAGTGCGACGCAATGATTCTTTCATTCTCCATTCTTCAATTTTTTTATGATTACCTGATAATAATGCATCCGGAACCTTCATACCGCGAAAATCGGCCGGCCTTGTATAATGTGGATGTTCAAGAAGTCCCGATGAATAGGAATCAAGCACAGGCGAGGCTTCATTGCCTAATACACCAGGTAAAAGACGGACTACGCTATCAATAATAACCATGGCCCCTAGCTCACCGCCTGTCAGCACATAATCCCCAAGCGAGATTTCATCTGTCACAACATGCTCTCTAATTCGTTCATCATAGCCTTCATAATGTCCACAGACGAAAATAAGATGCTGCTCACGGGCTAGCTCTTCCGCTTTCTTTTGTGTATATCGTTCACCTTGCGGGCAAAGCAGAATGACATGCGGCTTCACCGTCGCCTCTCCTTGAAGAGCCTCCACTGCATCAAATATAGGCTGGGGCTTCAAGACCATCCCTGCACCGCCACCGTATGGATAATCGTCCACCGTATGATGCTTATTGTCAGCATAGTCGCGAAAATTAATGACTCGATAGCTGGCTGCTTGTTTCTCCGCCGCCTTTTTTAAAATCGATGATCCTAAAACACCTTCAAACATTTCCGGAAAAAGAGAGAGCACATCAATCTTCATCAGTCTAATAATCCTTCCATCGGTGTAATAATGACCTTTTTATTTGTAATATCGACCTCTTTCACAATGTGATCGATATAAGGGATTAATACATCTTTCCCTTTAGGACCTTTTACAACCCAAACATCGTTTGCACCCGGTGTTAAAATTTCACGAATGGCACCGACTTCTTCTCCGGTATCGGTATATACGGTACAACCGATAATTTCATGAAAGTAAAATTCCCCTTCATCTAAATCCGTTAACTGAGACTCATTAATCTTTAAAATTCCATCGCGAAACGGCTCGACATCATTTACATTATGATAGCCCTCAAATGTTAGTAAATTAAAATTTTTATGTGTGCGATGTGAAGCAATCGTCAGTTCTAACGGATCCTTATGCTTCTCCCTAAATAAGTAAAGAGTATTGCCGACTTTATAACGCTCGTCTGCAAAATCCGTTTTCGAAATAACCCGAACTTCACCTCGTATACCATGCGTATTGACAATCTTTCCAACGTTAAACCATCTTTCCATGCTGTCACCTCTACCGAATTTCTGAAACAATGCCATCTTTAATGACGATTGTTTTTGTTTTAGTTAGTTCTTCCCAATTCGCTCCAACTTGAACCTCAACCAGACTTTGAACCTCGCGTTCTTTTAACTCGCTCCCAATCGGCAGAATTTCTAATTGCTCCATTTGAAATTCCACCAATTTAATTTTCTCCAAGCGATTGTTAATCTCTTTCTCAAAATGTGACTTAAGAGTTGCTGGTTGCGTATGACGCGTTTTCTCTAGTTTTTTCAATTCAAAACGGAGTTGCTCACTTTCTTTTTGCAACTGCAAGCGCTTCGATTTGTACGCATCAAGGAGCTCATTCTTGCTGGATTCTGTCAACACTTGCGTAACGATAACATTTTGAAGAATTTTCATTCCAGCCCCCCCTATAATATGTAGGATTTTTTTATACTTAAGCAACGATATGTATAAAAGAATATATGTATCTCGTGGTCGCAGCATTAACACTATAATCGTTTATCCTTCCAAATATTATCAAATTTCATTCTATAGTTAAGTATATCGCAAAATAAATGATCGTACAAAAAAAGGAGGGGTATTAGCCCTCCTTATTCGGAAATCTCCAAATAGATTTTCTTTTGCTGTGAGGATCCTGCTGCATAAACTACAGTCCGAATCGCTTTCGCAACACGCCCTTGCTTGCCAATCACTTTGCCCATGTCTTCCTTATGAACCGAAAGAACATAGACGATTCGATCAGCCTCTTCCTTCACCGTTACAACAACCGCATCAGGATGATCAACAAGCGCTGAGACAATCGTTTCAATTAGAGTTTTCATCAACTTAGTTGATTACTTGCTGAATTTTGCATTATGGAATTTTTCCATGATGCCTTCGTTAGAGAAAAGGTTACGAACTGTATCAGATGGTTTAGCACCGTCTTGTAACCATTTAAGAGCTAACTCTTCGTTGATTTCTACTTTAGCTGGTTCTGCAACTGGATTGTATGTTCCAATTACTTCGATGTAACGTCCATCACGTGGTGAACGAGAATCAGCTGCTACGATACGATAGAAAGGAGATTTTTTAGCTCCCATACGTTTTAAACGAATTTTTACTGCCATTTTAAATAAACACCTCCGAGTAGTTTCACACAAGATAATATGTTACCAAACACCTTGTATGTTTGTAAAGGTTTTTTTCTTAACAGATAGAAAAAACATTGTAATATAGAGCGCTGCGCCCATTTTCTCTATCTAAAAACCATTACATAAATGGGAATTTAAATCCTTTTTTCTTCCCTTTTTGCATATTTGTCATTTGTTTCATCATTTTCTTCATATCTTCAAATTGTTTTAGAAGACGGTTGACTTCTTGAATGGATCTTCCGCTTCCTTTAGCAATTCGTTTACGACGTGAAGCATTAATGATTTCAGGTTGTTCTTTTTCTTGCTTTGTCATAGAACGGATAATTGCTTCGACATGGCCAATTTGCTTATCGTCCACTTGAACATTATCCAATCCTTTAATTTTATTGGCCCCTGGAATCATTTTCAATAAATCATCAAGAGGACCCATATTGCGTACCTGGCCAAGTTGATCAAGGAAATCATCAAAGGTAAAAGTAGCTGTCCGCATCTTCTTCTCTAATTCTTTCGCCTTCTCTTCATCCACATTTGCTTGTGCTTTTTCAATTAACGTTAACACATCGCCCATGCCGAGAATTCTTGAAGCCATTCTTTCTGGGTGAAACGTTTCAAGCGCATCCATTTTCTCGCCCATCCCGACAAACTTAATCGGTGTATTCGTTACAGAACGAATGGAAAGCGCAGCTCCGCCTCGTGTATCACCATCGAGCTTCGTTAATACAACGCCAGTTAAACCGAGCTGTTCATTGAAGCTTTGCGCCACATTTACAGCATCTTGCCCTGTCATGGCATCAACAACAAGGAAAATTTCATCAGGCTTTGTGAGCTCTTTAATATCCTTCAGTTCGTCCATTAACTTTTCATCAACATGGAGACGACCTGCTGTATCAAGTAGCACATAATCATGATGTTCTTCCTTTGCCTTAGCAATAGCCTGCTTCGCAATCTCCACTGGGCTTACTTGATCGCCTAATGAGAAAACAGGCATATCTAATTGCTTACCTAGTGTTTGAAGCTGCTTAATCGCTGCTGGACGATAAATATCCGCCGCAACAAGCAATGGTTGTCGGTTATATTTTTTGCGAAGAAGATTAGCAAGCTTCCCGGTTGTCGTCGTTTTACCTGCCCCTTGAAGACCTACCATCATAATGACAGTTGGGGGTTTTGTTGCAACAGCAATCTTGCTTTGTTCACCGCCCATAAGCTCTGTCAATTCTTCTTTAACTACTTTAATAACCTGTTGACCGGGGGTTAAGCTCTTTAGCACTTCCTGACCTACCGCACGTTCACTCACTCGCTTAATAAAATCCTTAACAACTTTAAAGTTAACATCGGCTTCAAGAAGAGCTAAGCGCACTTCGCGCATCATTTCCTTAACATCCGCCTCGTTTACTTTCCCTTTGCCGCGAATTTTTTGCATCGTGCTTTGCAGTCGGTCGGCCAATCCTTCAAATGCCATTATTGCCGCCTCCTAATCTAACTTCTCAAGCGCTGCAATGGCCTGAGCCAGCTCCTCTTTTGTCACAGATTCGTGCTCAATCAGAGCCTTAAACTCAGCAATCCACTTATTACGCTGTTGAAATTTTTGAAATAACAAAAGCTTTGCTTCATATTCTTCAAGCATCGCTTCTGTTCTTTTTATATTGTCATATACTGCTTGCCTACTGACTTCATATTCTTCAGCAATTTCCCCAAGAGAGTAATCATCTAGATAGTAGAGGGACATGTAGCTCTGTTGCTTTTCGGTTAACAACGATTGATAAAAATCATACAAATAATTAATACGCGTTGTTTTTTCAAGCATGTTAGTCACTCCCTGCTGTTAAGTGAAAACCCTTTACAAGTTTATAGTTTACCTATTGGCTGCAGTAATGTCAAGCAATAATCCTTACCACTTTCTAATGTTTACGTCGCTTCGCCTCTAACAGGCGTTTCATTCGCTCTTCACGTTCTGACAGAGACAGCTTTTTATCCATTTGCTTTAGCTGTGATTTTCCGGTTGCTTGCTTCTGTTCCTCTACTTGCGTTGATTTATTAGGAGCTCTTTCAACCGTTTGTTTCACCTGTTTCAAACGCTTCACAGTCGTTTCAGCTTTGGAACGTTCAATAGCTTGCTTTTTCCTCGTAAAGAAAGAACACAACCTTTGCCAGCCAAAACGGCGAATGACAATTTCGACAAAGAACAGCAAAAAGGCTGCACACAATAACCATGCACTTATACTCTGTTTGTGCTGGGACATCTCTTTAAGATCTCGAAATGCCGATACCTCTTTTTTCAATTCTTGCCCACCAGACGTCGCAAGCAGTTCATCTATATATCGTTGATTCAATCCTTGCTGTGCATACTCTTTTGAATACGGAATCGTAAAACCTGTTTGATAAAGGTTTGAAGCCCCCGTTTCATGATCCTGCTGTACACTTAAAAAGTATAAGCCGGATTGATTTGGAACCGTCATTTCGTACTTCCCTGGTGCAACTAATTTCGGATGACTGTCAATCCGGTCGCCTTTTTCAGACACAATACTTGCAGATAACGGGTGTATATTATTCGTTGCCGCTTGAATAGATAATACGGTCTCATCACCGCTATGATCCATCGTAACCGTGTATGGCTCACTCTCATACTTCGGCAATGTTGTCGTAATCATCTGATTTAAAAAGTTCCCCCATTGGTTCCAACGCGGCCAATCACCAGACCATTTTCCCGTTACATCAGAAGTAAACGCAATCGTCGTTCCCATGCCATATTGCCACTCGGCAAGCACGGGGTCCTCTTTACCGCTAATAAGAGGCTCTTTTGCCCGTTCTTTCGCTGTTGTTGCAATGTAGGCATTCATTTGTGGCACTCCATCTGCAAAAAGACTGTTCCAACCAGTTCCCTGTTGTATCGTTGGATAAAACGGATTGTCTTCAATATACGTCTTCGTCGCCATCACCGTTTCACGTGAGAGAATACTTGGAATGACGGAAGAATCGACGACGTCGTAATAACGGCCAGCTCCCCATTGAGCTAACTCTTCTAGAAGCAGCTTATCGGCATCATTTCCAATTGACACAGTGGATAACGTAATATTTTGTTCTTTTCCTTCTTCAATCAACGCTTCATAATCATTTCCAGGTGACTGACCATCCGTTAATAAAATAATATGCTTTCTCTGCAGTTTCTTATCCTTCAGCTGCTCATAAGCAAGCTCCAATGAACGATAAATTTCAGTGCCGCCCCCAGATGCAACGGAACGAATTTGGTCCATCGCCGCTTCCTTATTCTTTAACGGCTCTGTTTCAACAATTTGCCACGGTCGATCATCAAAGGCGATAAAACCAAACGTGTCGCCTTCTTCTAATAACTCCACAGACCTGGCAGCTGCTTCTTTCGCAAGAGATAATTTATTCCCGCTCATACTGCCTGAACGGTCCATAACAATCACTAAGCCTAATGATGGCATTTCTTTTTTTCCTTTCACATCCATATCGACCGGGAGCAGCTTTTCAATGGGGGTTTTAAAATACCCGCCAAGTCCAAAGCTATTTTCGCCTCCTGTCATCACAAAACCGTTGCCGAATTCCTTCACAGATTGCTCAATTAATTGCATTTGGTTTTGCGAAATAGACGTGGCTGATACGTTGTTAAACACCACACTTTGATACTGTAAAAACCCCGATAACGTTGTCGGCAATTTTTCTGGTACAATCGTTTCTACATCAAAGCCATTCCCTGATAAAATGCTCGATAACGAACTTCGGTTTTCTTCAACAATCAACACTTTTGGCGTACCTTTAACATTTGTAATCGCATGCAGCGTGTTATTTTCAGCATAAGCATCTTCTTTCGCTGCAAGTTCTGCTTTATACACATGCATGCCTGTTTCCGTTACAATATGCGAAAAGCCAAATACGTTATTCCCTTCCTTGACAGCAACAGATTTTTTGATGATCTCTTTATCGTTTAACGAAATGCGGATCGTTGCCTCTTGAGCAATATCGCTTGTTATCGATACCGAAATATCTGCCTTCTCTCCTTGGTACAGAGAAGGAGAAATGGATAAATCCGTTAAAGAAACATCTTTTTTGACTGGTACTTGAATCGGCACAACATCCAGTTCAATCCCTTTATTATGGAGCAGTTTCACTGTTTCTGCGGCATGCCCCATCGTTTCATTTCCATCTGAAAATAACACAATTCGTCCGTTTTCATCATTCGAAATAAAAGAGGAAGCAAAGCGAATACCAGATTCAATGGATGTCTCGGTTTCATCTACTTCACTACTAAACTGTGAAATGACAGCCTCTTTCTTCGTTACCGCTTGCTCAGCTGCCACGTTGCCCCCAAACGAAGCAACAGCAAATGCATCATCAGCTGCTTTCTTATCAACACTCGCCTCAATCCAGGCAAGAATATCTTCTTCCTTATTACCTACACTCGCTGATTGATCTGCTAAAAAGACGACCGTCGTCCCTTTTACCGGCAGTAATAGCTGCGGAATCGTTAAAGCAAAAATAAGAAGAAAAAAGATGAGTGAACGAAGCGTTATTATAATTACTTTTTCACTACGGTTCATTGTAGAACGGCTGTTTTTCCAAAAAGAATACATAAGAAACACACATGGAAGGAGTAACAACAGCAAATAAGGATACGTTAGTTCAATACCCACGACGGTACACCTCCCACTCTGCCATCAATAAGAGTAATGCGATACAAGCCAGCCAAAACCACAAATGATCCTGAATATTCTCTGTCGTCTCTCTTGACTGAGCTTCTTTTGGATTCATTGCAAAGGAAGGAGCCGCTTCTAAGCTTTTTTCCCGTTCATCCAATAACACAGAGAAATAATACGACTGTTCGTCGGTTATACCTTCGTATACCCCTGGTTTAACTGGAGCAATAAAACTTTCTTCGGCAAGATTAATTGTGTATAAATTGTCTCCGTCCTCTGTAAAAATACTTAAATCCATTTGTTTATTCCCTAAGTTCAACCACTTTTCTTCTCCTGGCTGATAATATCCGAGAAAATTCGTTTGCTGTGTCAACCATTGATAACTGTTATATAAAAAGAGCGGAAACCCAGGTTGCAGCGGCCAATCTGTGTCACTTAGTGCAAAATTGAGCGTAATAATCGGATACCCATGATGGGTTCCTTTTTGAATCAATGGCTGGTCTCCACTTGCCAAAATCGTCTGCCATTCCTGATTAAGTGGACGAAAGGCAGAAGCGATATACACCTTTTTGCTATCAACATGCGTAAATAATGGATCATCCGCTACTGTTAATGTTTCAGTTACTCTCTGTTTCTTCTTCGCTTCACTTTGAATAAAAAGAAGCGGATACTCGCCTAGCTGCGTAAGACTCACTCCTTCTGCAATGACCATGCCATCACGACCAATTTTAGCAACATCATCGACTTGAATCACTTCAAGACCAAGCGTTTGTAATCCTGCTAGATAAAAAGGATTCACATCACCAACGGCATACACCTTATCATAGGATGTCGTTGAAATAGCGGTTAATTCATTATCCGCTTCATAATCATCAGGTGCACGGATTACAGCTTGATAATATGGATGTGCTGGTAATGTTGGCATATTAACAACCGCTTCCTGATTCGCTGCTACATGCACTTTTTTGGAAAAAAGAAGCGTTTCACCACTCATCACTTGAAAATCTACTTGTTCATTGGCATCTGTTTCATTCGCAATCACAGCCACAGCCGATACTTTCTCTCCCTCTGGTGCCGTACCAAACGAAAGCAACGAAAGATTATCATGTTGACTATTATAATTATGCACAAACACCGACTGATCCTCTGAAAAAGAAGCAACATCCTCTTCGACCACATGGTCTGAAAACAAATGCACAACCGAATCCTTCGTTGTCACTAACGATTCGGCAAGCTCAAGCGCTTGATCCATTGCATCATACTCATACGAAAGTTCGAGCTCTTGAATCGCTTTTCGAAGCGCACGCTGATCCTGTTCATGATTCGCAATAATCTTTGGCTTTTGCCCGGTGCTAATAATCGTCACCTCTTGTTGATCTATCTCATCAAGCAATTTAAAGATATCCTCTTTTGCTGTCGCAAATCGAGTTTTCTCTCCTTCCTTTGCACTCATCGTCGCTGATGTATCAACAACCAAAATGAAGTGATCACCTGCAGGCACTTTTCCATACCAATATGGACGGGTCAACGCCAGCATAATGAGCAACAGAATAAGCAACTGCAGCCAAAAAAGGAGATTATGCTGAAGCTTTTGCAGCCATGGTGATGCTTGCCGTTCATTTAACACTTGCTCCCAAAGCATATTCGATGAAACAGGTAACTGTTCATATTGCTTGCGAAAGAAATACAATAAAATGAAGGCCGCAATGAACAAACTAAATAGAAAAAAGAACGGACTTGCAACAGACATCTTCTCACCTCAATTCATAAACCCTTGTCTCGGTAAATCATGAAACAAAATCGTTTGAATGTCTTTCTCGCCGTTCATAAGGAAGTATCGACAACCGAGTGTACGACAAACTGCTTCGAGCTGCTGATTATGATCGTTCAAACGGCTTTGATAGTTTTCAATTAACAGAGGATTCATACTGACATTCACCGTTCCCGCTGATTCACTATCAATCAGTTTCACATCACCACTGTAGCTCGGTTTCATTTCTTCCTCAGCTAATAGCTGAAATAACCAAATCTCCTGCTTCACCGAGCGCAGCTTTTTTAACGCTGCTTCTATGACATCCAGCGGCTCTAATCCATCGGTAAGAAGAATCGCTAACTGTTGATTCTTCATTATTTGTTGACTTAATTGTGCAAAAAAAGCGGTCGTACTCTCTCTCTCTTCTAAACGTTGAATCTCATGAAAAACCTGTTTTCGATATACCGCTCCTTTACGGCGAATCGGCTGCATATTTGTTGAAGTGACTGGAATAAAAGAAAGTCGATCTTCACTAGATAGTACAATATGACTAAGCGCGGCGGCACATAAGCGAGCAAGCTCCCACTTCTCGCTATACGTGCGCATCGATGAACTCATATCAAGATAAATCGCAATCGCCACTTCCTGTTCATCCAGAAATCGTTTAATATAATGCTTTTGTGTTCTGCCGTACACATTCCAATCAATTTGACGCACATCATCCCCTGGCTGATAAACTCGAAAATCGGAAAACTCAAGCGATGAACCAAACGCGCTGGATTGCCTTGAACCTTTATGCATACCGCGCTTTCGTGTTTTCACAAGCAGCCGTTTCTTTTGCAGCCTTTCTAAAAAAGAAGACGCTATCATGATGCAGATGATCCTTTGCCTAACGTATACGCCGTTTCCACAACTTCAGCAAGAACGTGATCTGCCTGAATGCCGCTTGCTTCTGCTTCAAAATTCAATAGCAAGCGGTGGCGTAACACCGGAATTGCCGTTTGCTTTACATCTCCCGCTGACACATGATACCGCCCCGCAAATAGCGCTCTTGTTTTCGCCATTTTAAGTAAGCTTTGTAAGCCACGGGGACCGCTGCCATACTGCACATATTTCTGTACAATTTCTGGTACTGCTTCCGCGTCTGGATGCGTCATCGCTACAATATCAATTGCATAATCTAGCATTTCTTCCGATACAAGCACTTCTTTTGATAGACTTTGTAAAAATAATACATCCTCAATCGAAGCAATCTTTTCAATAGAAATGGACTCCGTACCAGTCGTACGCTTCATAATTTCTCTTAGTTCTTCCTTAGAAGGATATCCAACGAGAATTTTACACATAAAACGATCCATTTGCGCCTCAGGAAGTGGGTATGTTCCTTCTAAATCAATCGGATTTTGCGTCGCTAGTACAAAAAACGGCCGCTCAAGCTTTTTCGTTTCTCCCATCACCGTCACCGTTTGCTCTCCCATCGCTTCAAGCAAAGCACTTTGTGTTTTCGGTGTAGCTCGGTTAATTTCATCAGCTAACACAATATGTGAAAACAAAGGCCCTTTATGAAAGGTAAAGTGCTGTTTTCCATCCTCATCAGGCTGAAGCAGCATCGTTCCTGTAATATCTGCTGGCATTAAATCCGGCGTAAACTGAATACGCGAAAAACTTAAATCCATACTTTCTGAAATGGTCCGAACGAGCATCGTTTTTCCAAGGCCCGGTAACCCTTCTAATAGCACATGCCCTCCTGCAAAAATACTCCAAAGTACTTGTTCGACAACCTCTTCCTGTCCAACAATAAAACGAGCAATCTCTTTTTTAACGTCTTCCACGATTTGTTGTGCTTTCATAAACTGCATCTCTTTATCTGACATATATTCACTACCTTTCTGGATCGATTTGGTCATAATAATTTTTGACAATATCCGTTAAATCAGCAGGCAGCTTCAGGCGCTCCGTACTTTCTCGATACGACTCACCATATTGCTCATAGACCTCTTGATAATTACGCACATTCCCCTTTAAAACAGGGCCTTCATCAGTCTTTTGCTCTTGACCACTTCCTTCCCCAAGTTCCCCGCTATCAGATTCGACATTTTGCTTTCCTTTTGTTTCTTCTGGAATTGTTAATAGTTCCCGTGATCCTTGTCCAAGTCCAGCGCCGCTTCCTTGACCACTGCCCGATCCTGAGCCAGATCCAGAACCTGAACCTGATCCCGTACCGGAACCATTACCTGAGCCCGAACCACTGCCGTTTTGATTATTACTAGTTTGATTGCTTTTTTGATTGCCCGCTGAATGATTGGAAGAAGATGAAGCAGAGTTCTGATTATTTCCTGGGGTGCCGCTTCCTATTTGCGTTGGTGTCATTCCGCTATTTTTCATTTGTTGCTGCAAGTTTTGACCGACCTGTTGGACTTGCTGACTAGCATTCGCTAACTGTTTAGACAGCTGTCCAGATTGAAGCGCTTCTTTTAATTGTTCAGCGAGAGCTGCAAGCTGTTCTTCTGTTAACTTCTCGTTTTGATTCGTTACTTCACTTAATGCCTTTTGCTGTTCTTTCGTTAACTGCTCCCAGTTTTCATTCAACTTTTTCAACTCTTTCTCTAACTGCTCCAAATCCTTTTGTTCAAGAAACCAAGCTAAGTCCTTTAAACCAGCATCATCGGCTTGCTTTTTCCAATTATCTAACTGTTTCTGTGTTTCCTTTCGCTTCATCACTTGGAGGTCAAGTTGTTTGGATAACTTCTCTAATTCCTTTAGTGCCTCATTCGGCTCCTTCACTTCGGCTAGCTTCTTCTTTGCCTCTTCTAGCGCCTTTTTGGCAACCGGGTCCTTTGTTTCCTTCACTTTTTCCTCTACTTTCTTTTCAGCCTCTTTCATTACTTTTGAAACTTTTTCCACTTCTTTTGCTTCGTTCATCCATTCATTGGGAAACAAGGCTGAAAGGGTCGCAACTCCTGCAAACAAGCAAGCAATCATCAACCATTTTGGGTACCATATTTTCTTTTTTCGCTTTAAAACGCTTGCTTCATTTACTTTCATTTGACGAAGTGCATCACGGAGCTGTAATCTTTCTAGTTCTCCCTCTTTATCTAAAAAAGAAAAAGCCGTTAACACGCGATCATCTGGCACATATTGATTAAAAAGAAGCGAAGCCGCCTTAAACGACGGCCTCTTCTTCCAAATGCGATAAATTAACACCATTCCGAGCACAAGCCACCCAATTGCTAAAAAACGCAGCATAAAGGGGAAGACAATGACTCTTGTAATAAGAAAAAGGAGAAATGCCCAAAGGCTCGCTACAAGAAGAAACCATTGTACTTCTCTTCCAAGTAAAAGCCAAAAAAGCTGACGTTGCACAGGCTTCACAAGCTTTTCAAACTGCTTCTTTTCTTCCATCGCTTCGTTCCTCATTTCTTCGCTTTCATTTTTGGACGGAGCTTTCGAACACTAAGTACAATTGCCATAATAAAAATAAGTGTATAAGAAATAAGATGAGCAATCCAAAGCGGAAAAGCCACTCCCGACATTCGTGCGATTTCTTCACCGATGCTCGGTTCAAACAGATTCACAAGTGTAATCGGCGCATTAAACATCGCCAAAAGATAGACGAGTATATTCGTAGTTGGTGTTCCTGTCTGACTCATTTGCGTAAAGCTTGTCGCAATCAGCGCCAAAAAGCCCGTTCCTCCAACAAGAAATAACATCACACCATATGTTGTGACCATCGCTGCAATCGTTTTACGAATAAACGTCGAAAACATAACACCTAAACTGCCAATGACAAAAACGGTAAAAACATTTAAAGCAAACACCGTTAGCAGCTCACGCGGTGAAATACCTCCATATAAAAAGACAATGCTATATAAAGGCAAACTTGCAATGATTAACAATAATAAAAAAGCGACTGATGACACGAGCTTTCCAATGATAATGCTGCTGGAGCTTTGCGATGTCGTTAATAAAATATTCAACGTTTGCCGCTCTCGCTCACTGCTAATGACACCTGCCGTTAAGCCTGGTGTAATAAAAATAATTAACGCAAACTGCAACACCGCTAAAATCATAAATAGCTCACGGCTTTGTTCTGGGTTCACCCCACCCATACTGCCCAACTGCTGTACGAAAATCATCCCAATCACGACGATGCCAATCGCTAGTACATAAAATAAAACACCAAGAAAACTTTTTAAAGAACGAAAACGAAGCTTGAATTCTTTATTTAATACGGGATTCATCAGCCAGTTTTTCATGACTCCATCCCCCCATTCGTAATTTCCATAAACACATCTTCTAAATCGGTTTCGAGTTCGGCAAAACTAACTAAATCGAGCTCTTGCATAATGCAGGCCTTTAATAATTGCTGCTGTGCCTCCGCATTGCCTTTAAACAAAAACTGAATACTCGCTCCATCCTCATGACGCTCGATTTCACTAATATCTGGATTGTCTTCAAAAAAGGTCAGCGCACGTTCAATATTACGATTCACCTTCACCATCATGCTCTTGGCACCTTGCAATTTCTCTTGAATTTCCGCAACAGAGCCTTGTGCCTTTAACTTCCCTTGATCAATAATGCCAATGACATCACACATTTCTGCGAGCTCCGGTAAAATATGCGACGAAATCAAAATCGTTTTGCCCATATGCTTCAATTCTTTTAAAATCTCCCGCATTTCAATACGAGCACGCGGATCTAAACCGGACGCGGGCTCATCTAAAATAAGTACTTCCGGATCATGAATTAAACTGCGAGCTAAACAAAGACGCTGCTTCATCCCGCGTGATAATAAATCAACATACGAATCTCGTTTATCGGTTAAATTCACAAGCTCTAAAAGCTGGGGAATCAATTTCTTTCGTTCATTGATAGAGATACCATAGCTTGCCCCGTAAAAATCGAGATACTCTTCTGCCTTTAATTGATCGTATACGCCAAAGAAGTCGGGCATATAGCCAATTTGCTCGCGGACTTTTTTTGGGTCTTTTAAAATATTATAGCCATTGACAAAGGCTGTTCCCGAAGTCGGCGCAAGCAATGTCGCTAAAATAGAGAAGGTGGTAGACTTCCCCGCTCCATTTTGACCTACAAAACCAAATACGCTCCCTTCATCAATATGCAAATCTAAGTGATCAAGCGCCGTAAATTTCCCATATTGTTTTGTCAATCCGATAATTTCGATCACGGTGTAACCTCCCCATCAACAGTAATAACCGGTAAACGATTTTCAGCACCATTAGGATCTTGCTTCTTCATTAGCTTCACTTTCAATTCACCGTCGGCAGAAAGATAAGCGTTAATCTTCTTGCTTCCTTCAAGCGTCAAAATTCGCTCCTCTCCAGCAATCGGTTCATATTTGCCTGTTTTCACATTGTACAGTGCATACTGAAGCTTGGAATCCGTCCACTTAATCGTCAGTTTCGAAGCTTTAAAAGATGGATCTTTCATGACAGCTGGCATTTGAGCATAGGCCTCATACTCTCCAACTTCCAGCCAATAAGAAGAAGGTGCGATACTCGTATTTACCTCGTAATGACCATTAATTGTTTCAAGTCTCCATTGAAACATTTCTTTTGGCAAGCTCACTTCTCCCGATAAAGTCGTGTCTGCTTCAAAGGTCTGGAAAATCAAGTTATTATTATGTTCTTTCATTGTTCCATTTTCTAATTTCAGTCCCGTCACTTGCTCCTTCGTCAATCCAATAATGACAGGTGCATTATCTGCTGTTTGTCCATTAAAGAAATACTGGCTGGCAAGATATAATAATTGGTCGTTCCGAACTTGATTCCAGTCCACTTTTTGTCCAGGTTTCCACGTATGCATGCTCGATGAAAAACTCATCGTAGGACGCATTAAGAAATCCATTTTTAACTTTTGGTGAACAGTTAGCGTTTCTCCCTTTTTTAACGCCCCTAAATCCCATTTCTGGTTGCCTGACACAATCATGACTTCCTCAAAATTGTAGTTCAAACTATTCACAATTGTTCCTGTTAGTTTTTTATTTTCCACTTTCAAATCGTCCTTAAATTCACCAGCTTGTTTTTGCGAAATGCGTCCTACTAGCGAACGTGTTGACCAATATTCGACGCCTGGAAATTCAATCGCTATTTCCTTCGCTTTTTCTTCCACAACTGGGGCTCGAAGCGGATTACCTGAAAAAGAATCCGGTGCAGATGGCAAAGCAAGCATTTCATTTTTTGCAAAAGATAGCTTATAGTCTCCGCTTGTATTCGAAAGTAACACATTGGATTGAATGCCCGTTACATGTTGACGATTCACTTCATAGATTCCAAGCTGATTTAATTGAGGCTGAGCGATTCGATCTTTTGCTCCGAGCGCAAAAATGACGACTGAGCTAATAATCGCTACAACTGGAATGCTCCACCACGCATGCTCACGTTTATCCAATTTCTTAAGGACCACATATAAGAGCGGAATTAAAATAAGTAAATAGACAATTAATAAGAGAATTAATTGACCAGTTGAAAAATTTGTATTATCAAACCATTTATTCGGTTCCGACAATTCCCACTCTAAATTATTTAACAAATTATCCATTTGATTGTACGGATTATTCGTTGTTAATGTAAGCAAAGTCGACTCAACCCAAGCCCCGTACTTATTCCAAGAAGCTAGCGGTTCATCTCCAAGTGAAAAACTTGTTTGGATAATCATCCCGCTTCCAAACTCTTTTTTGACAACGACTGGATGATTATCACTCTTCACCATAATACCTGCCTCTTTTTCAACTTCCCCAACAAAACTAGGAATCTGCTTAAAAGAAGGTGCTTGCTTACCCGTTCCTAAAAAAGCACTACTAATCATTACCTCTTTAATCGGCTTCATCGGTAATAAATCGTAAAGTGTATCGTATTGCTGACTAGCATTCGGTGTTGCACCAGCAATCAAAATCCCTCCGTTTTGAACCCATTCAGCAATGGCTTCCTGTTGCTCATGATCGAGTGTGCTCATGGAAAATTCATCGATAATTAAATATGTGAGCACATCGTATCCTCTCGCCTCATTTGGCAAATCTCCCTTTGTTAAATCGAATGTATTCGTTGGAGAGGAAGGCAGTACACGCCATTCTTTTAGACGATCATACTTTTCACTTAATATACCAATCTGCACTTCCCCCGAATCGACAAATTTAGGTGAAATTACTTTCGTCCCTTTAAACGCTACTTCCTTTCCTTTCTTCCAATCTCCTTCATATAAATGAATCGTTTGTTGAACTGCAGACGAAGAATAATTCTCATCTGTATACGCGGGCAAGGTAACCGAATATGTTTTTACACTTCCCTTTGGCAGTTCAACTTGGATGGCTTGTGAGCCGCCTAACTGATAGGTTGCTTGAAACTGAAGCAGCAACGTGCCACTAAACGCTTCTCCTTTATTCTCTATTTCAACTTTGACAGGCAGCGCCGCCGAACGCTTCGCATATCCACCTAGCCCTTCTTCAATTGAAATACTAATCTTCGGTTGTTCAGCAGCAGCCAGCAATGGAAAAATTGTAAAAACCATTAAAAACAACAAACCGGCTGCTACTTGACGTGCTATATTTGACAAACGAACTCCCCCTTTTGTTTCTCTCTATAAAATAGACGAACGAGAAAATAAAAAAGTATACAAAAACTTTTTAGAATATGAAAAAAGCCAGAAAGGAAAAACCCTTCTGACTTTCGTTCACGTATTATCATTCTGCTTTTTCAATAATGTCTGCAAACAATCCGTACACATATTTCTCTGCATCGAACTCTTGCAAATCATCCATTTTCTCACCTAGTCCAACAAACTTAACCGGAATCGCTAATTCATTTCGAATCGCTAACACGATTCCCCCTTTTGCTGTTCCATCAAGCTTTGTTAACACAATGCCTGATACATTTGTTGCTTCTTTAAAGGTTTTTGCTTGAATTAATGCATTTTGTCCTGTTGTTGCATCTAATACTAATAATACTTCATGCGGTGCACCAGGTACTTCACGTTCAATCACTCGTTTTACTTTTTCAAGCTCTTTCATCAGGTTCACTTTGTTTTGTAAACGGCCTGCCGTATCACAAATCAAAATGTCCGCACCGCGTGCTTTTGCTGCTTGAATCGCATCAAACATAACCGCCGCCGGATCAGAACCTTCTCCTTGTTTAATAACATCGACGCCAACACGCTCGCCCCATACTTCTAATTGATCAATCGCACCGGCACGGAACGTATCACCCGCTGCCAATACGACCGACTTGCCTTCCGCTTTAAACTTATGAGCCATTTTTCCGATTGTTGTCGTTTTCCCAACGCCATTCACACCAACGAATAAAATAACCGTTAAGCCATCTTTTTGAATGTTCAACTCAGTTTGTTCTTCGTCTCCGCCTTGGTAAATGTCGACTAATTTCTCAGAAATAACATCTTGCACTTCTTTCGTATCCGAAATATTGCGGCGCTTCACTTCCATTTTTAGTTCATCGACAAGCTCCATCACCGTATCAAAGCCGACATCTGCTTGAATTAAAATTTCTTCAAGCTCTTCGAAGAATTCTTCATCCACTTTACGATAGCGTGCGACTAGATCATTGACTCGGCTTGAGAAGGCATCACGCGTCTTCGCTAAACCTTGTTTAAACTTCTCTCCAATCGAAATCTGCTCTTTCTTCTTTTCAATCTCTTCCTTCACTTCCAGCTGCTCGTTCAACTCCAACTGTTCATTCGCTTCCAGTTGTTCAGCAGGTTCTGGTGTTACATTTTCATTTTTCTCACCTACAAATTTCTCTTTCAGCTTCTTAAAAAAACTCATTGTGTCACTTCCTTCTGTTATACTCTTGCTACTTCTTCTGTCTCTTCCATTCGTACAGAAACAAGCCTTGAAACACCTGATTCTTGCATCGTAATGCCATATAACACATCCGCACCTTCCATCGTACCTTTGCGATGTGTAATAACAATAAATTGCGTTTCTTCGCTGAACTTGCGCAAAAATTGACTAAAACGCGTGATATTCGCTTCATCCAGCGCTGCTTCAACTTCATCAAGCACACAAAATGGCACCGGACGCACTTTTAAAATGGAAAACAGCAAGGCAATCGCAGTCAGTGCTCGTTCTCCACCTGATAATAAACTTAAATTTTGCAATTTCTTCCCAGGAGGCTGAGCGACAATCTCGACACCTGTTTGCAACAAATTCAACGAATCCGTTAACTTTAATTCAGCACGGCCTCCGCCAAATAGCGCTTTAAACACTTGTCCAAATTGATTACGAATCGCATAAAATGTCTCAGAAAAGCGCCGCGTCATCTCTTCATCCATTTCACAAATCACTTGAAGAAGGGTATCTTTTGCTTGCTGCAAGTCATCCTTTTGATTAAGTAAAAATTCATAGCGTTCTGATACACGCTCGTACTCATCAATTGCCCCTAAGTTAACGTTTCCTAACTCGTCAATCGCCAATTTAATGAGCTTGACTCGTTTCTTCGCTTCTTCAACCGGCAATGTTAACGGATACTTCTCTTTTGCAGCCTCATAGCTTAAAAGATATTCCTCTCGTAGCTTAGAAAGTCGATTTTCAAGCTCTACATCAAGTCGATTCAACTTCACTTCTTCATCTTTGACGCTTTCTGCAATGCCTTTATATTGACGACTTTGCTCTTTTAAATCGAGCTCCATATCCTCAAGCTCCGTTTGCAAACTCTCTCTTTCTTGGCGTGTAACCGAAATCTTTTCAATCGTTTCATTTTTCAATGCAAACTGCTTTTTCGCGGCATCTTCTAATCGTTCTTCCCCGCTTGAACTATCACTCATTTCATTCGTTAAAAGCGACCAGTCATCCTCATATTCGGCAAGCTTCGTTTGTGTCATAAGCCAATCTTCTTCAAGACGAGCCATATTTTCCTTTTGGTTACGAAGCTGTTCTCGTTTCGAAGCAAGCGTTACTTTCAATTCACTCATCTCTTCTAGAAGGATTTCTTTTGAGGATTGCTGTGTTTCCTTTCGCTCCGTCAATTGAGCAATCGTTTCATCAAGTCTACTAAGCTCCTCTGCACACGATACGATAATGTTTTCCAACTCTTCAAGACGGGCCGTTCTTTGCTGCTCTTCTTCTATGAGTTGTGTTTTATCTAAATCATATAAATGAAGACGGTCATTAATATTCTTTTCTTGTAATTCAATTTCTCGAAATTTATTTTTCAATAATTGCTCTTTTTCTCGCAATAACTCACCCGATTGCTTCATTTCTGCTAAATGTTCTTCTTGCTGTGTAATTGCAGCTTTTAGCTCCCGAACTTCACGTTCTAATTGATTTGTTTTCGCTTCCATATCGACAAGCTTATTTTTAAGTTCCTCTAATTCCGCTTTTCGCGATAATAAGGATGAGGACTTTTGCTTAAGTGCTCCCCCTGTCATCGAACCACCAGGATTTACAACATCCCCATCAAGCGTTACAAAACGATAACGATGACCGACTAATTTAGCCAGCTCATTTGCTCCTTTTAAATCACGTGTAATAACGACCGTTCCAAGTAAGTTCGTTACAATCTCTGCATATTTCGCTTCATAGTCTATTAAGTGGGCAGCAGTACCAATAAAAGCTGGGTGGTTTTGAAGCAGTTTCAATTGAGATTGGGGCACTTCTCTACCTTTTATTACGGAGAGTGGTAAAAAAGTAGCCCGGCCATAACCATTTTTCTTTAAAAAGCTAATCGCCTGACGCGCATGCCCTTCTTCACGAACAACAACATGCTGCATCGCCGCGCCAAGTGCAATTTCAATCGCCGTTTGATAACTTTTTGGCACTGTAATCAACTCCGCAACGGCCCCTTCAATGCCTTGCAAAGAAGCTTTTGCTTTTAATATTTCTTTTACACCTTGGAAGAACCCTGCATACTCTTCTTCCATTTCCTCTAACAACTCTTTACGCGCCTTCGCTTGCTGTAAAAATTGATACGCTTTATACAGTGTCGTTTCTTGCTTTTGATAGCGGTCCTTCGTTTCTTCTTGTTGCTTTTCCTGACTACGATAACGAGCCACATGCTTTTCTAACTCGAGCGTCATCTCACGCAATTCCACTTCATGCTGCTGTTTTTGATTCACGATTGACGTTCTTTCCGTTAAATACTTCGCATTATCATTATCCAGCCTCTCATTTTTATAAGCATGCTGCTCCAGCTGCTGAGCTAAATATTGCTTTTCGTTTTTCGCTGTTGCTTGCTTATTTAGCCATTCAATATAGTCACTTTTATGAAGTTCAATCGTCCCCTCAATATTCGTTTGGAAGGAACCTAAGGTTTGTTGCTTTTCTTGCAAGAGCGACTGCAAGTTCTTTACTTCATTTTCTAATTCGCGAACCAAAATGATTTGAGCTTCTTTATCCACCTCTAAACGAGCGATAAACGCTTTAGCCTCTTCGATGGACTTTTCAAGTTGAACTTTATTTTGTGTCGCATTTTTCTTCCGTTCTTTTAATACTTCTTTTCTACCTTCTAACTTTTCCAGATCTTCACTTGATGTTAAAAGAATCGCTTGTAAATCATTCATCGTTGCATCTAAACTAGCTGTTTTCTGGCGCAGCACCTGTAGGGCCGCTTCCTTTTGATGCAGTTCGCTTGCCATTTGCTCTTTTCTTAGCGTATGCTCTTCTAATTCATGAGATAGCTTTTCCCATTTTTGGTGAAGCTCTTCAATTTCATAAACCGTTAAGCTCACTTCAAATTGCTCTAGCTCTTCCTTTTTCGCCAAAAACTCTTTAGCAAGCGACGATTGAATTTTTAACGGCTCTACCTGACCTTCTAATTCATAAAGAATATCTTGAACACGATTTAAATTTTCCTGCGTTTCAGCAAGCTTTTGCTCAGCTTTCTTTTTACGCGTTTTATATTTTAAAACACCAGCTGCTTCCTCAAAAATAACGCGTCTTTCTTCCGCCTTACTGCTTAATATTTCTTCTACTTTCCCCTGGCTAATAATCGAAAAGGCTTCGCGGCCGAGGCCTGAATCCATAAATAAATCGACGATATCCTTTAAACGACAGGGCTGATTATTAATTAAAAATTCACTGTCACCCGATCTGTACACTCTTCTTGTAATACTGACTTCATGAAAATCAATGGGTAAAGAATTTGTTACGTTATCAAGGGTTAAAGATACCTCAGCAAAATTTAAAGGCTTTCTTGAATCGCTTCCGGAAAAGATAATATCCTCCATTTTCGCCCCGCGCAATGATTTGGCGGACTGTTCGCCAAGCACCCAACGAATCGCATCTGTTATATTACTTTTCCCACTTCCGTTCGGTCCTACGACTGCGGTTACACCTGGTACAAAGTCCATTGAAATTTTCTCTGCGAAAGACTTAAATCCTACAACGTCCAAGCGTTTGAGGAACATGCTCTCTCCCCCTTATCTTTCACAATCATTATGATCTTTTTTGTCTTAATACGTTCAAGGCACGCTCGGCAGCATGCTGCTCTGCTTCTTTTTTCGATTTACCAGAGCCCGACCCTAGTTTTTCTCCATTGAGTAAAACAATAGAAACAAATTCACGATTATGAGCCGGTCCTTTTTCCTGTAATATTTTATACTGAATGGTACCGCTGCTATCACGTTGAATCAATTCTTGAAGCTGGCTCTTGTAATCCATCACATGAGAAAAAGCACCCTCGTCTATTTTCGGGAAAACCACTTTTCTTAAAAACTCGACGACTGGTTCTAAACCTCTATCTAAATACAATGCTCCAATAAAAGATTCAAAAACATCGGCAAGCATCGCTGGGCGCTCTCTACCGCCTGTCATTTCTTCTCCTTTTCCGAGCAATACAAATTCACCAAACCCTAATTGATTGGCAAACGTAACAAGTGACGGTTCACAAACAATAGCAGCTCTTAGCTTTGTTAGCTCCCCTTCGCTCATCATCGGATATTTTTCAAATAAATATTTAGATACCGTCAGTTCTAATACAGCGTCTCCTAAAAATTCAAGCCGTTCATTATCTTCGTAAAGCTTGCGGCGATGCTCATTCACATAAGATGAATGGGTAAATGCTTGTTTTAATAATTTGACCTGAGAAAATTGGATGCCTAAGCGATCCTGAAGTTGTTTAAATTTTTGCTCCTTGACTGATAGTTGATGATTATTTCCGTTCCTGCGCATTTAATAAAACCCTCCACAACGGTTAAAAAACTTATTTTCCCGAAATTTATAATTGCCCCTCCCTACCATCATACCTAATTCTGGCCACAAGAGAAAGCTCCGTTTAAAAAACGGAGCTTTGATTCGAGAGCATTTCATTACAATACACTCTGTATGTAATTTACAGCATCTCCAACTGTAGCGATTTTTTCTGCATCATCGTCAGAAATCTCCATATCAAACTCGTCTTCAAGTTCCATTACAAGTTCTACTACATCTAGAGAATCTGCACCAAGATCTTCTTTGAATGAAGCCTCAAGTTTTACTTCTGATTCTTCAACATTCAAACGATCTACTACGATTTTTGTTACTCTTTCTAATACGTCTGCCACTGCATTCACCTCCCCTCAAGCGAAAAACGCCTATTTATCGGCTTTTAAAGCTAGACACTAGTACTCATCAAAAATGATTACATCCTTATTTTCTTTAAAAACTCAAAGCCTAACTGTAACAGTGTATTACATGACCATGCCACCGTCAACATGAAGTGTTTGTCCAGTCATATAACGACTAGCATCCGACGCAAGGAAAGCCGCTACAGAAGCAATGTCCTTTGGATCCCCGAAACGAGCAAGAGGAATTTGCTGAAGCATAGCTTGTTGAATCTCCTCTGTTAACTCGTCTGTCATATCTGTAGAAATAAAGCCAGGTGCAATGGCATTGACCGTAATGCCGCGCGGCGCCAATTCTTTTGCTGTTGTTTTTGTTAAGCCAATTACGCCAGCTTTTGCCGCTACATAGTTTGCTTGTCCAGCATTTCCGCTCACACCAACAATTGAAGCAATGTTAATAATTCGTCCGCTGCGCTGCTTCATCATTTGTCTTGTCACAGCTTTTGTACAAAGGAATACACCTTTTAAATTCGTATTGATGACATCATCCCACTCGGACTCTTTCATACGCATAAGCAAATTATCACGTGTAATGCCTGCGTTGTTGACTAAAATATCTAAACGACCAAACTGTTCAATCGTTGCTTTAACCATCTCAGCTACACTTTCACTATTCGCTACGTCGCACTGAATCGCCATCGCTTCTCGTCCAAGCGCTTTAATTTCATCCACTACTTCATTTGCTTTTGCTTCACTGCCCGCATAATTGACTGCTACATCAGCACCAAGACGCGCCAATTCTAACGCAATTTCACGTCCAATTCCACGTGAAGCACCAGTTACAAGAACCTTTTTACCTTCTAACATCATGCACGCTCCTCCTTTAAAGCTTCAATTGTTTTCGCTAACGTTTCTAGGCTCGAGACGGAATAAATATTTACAGAACGGTCGATTTTTTTAATAAGACCGCCCAATACTTTACCAGGTCCCACTTCAACAAATGTATCGACACCTAAATCTAGCAATTTCTTCACGCTATCTTCCCAAAGGACAGGAGAATAAAGCTGTTCGATTAATTTTTCTTGAATGTCAGTCGGTTCTGTAATCGGCTCCGCTGTCACATTCGAAATAACAGGAATGTCCGCTTGAACAATACTGATCTCATTTAGCACTTCGTTTAATTGGTCTGCTGCAGGCTTCATAAGTGCAGAGTGAAAAGGACCGCTTACATCTAATGGAAGAGCACGCTTTGCTCCTTTTTCCTTCACTTGTACCATTGCTGTCTCGACACCTTTTCGCGTACCTGAAATAACAATTTGACCTGGACAGTTAATATTCGCTAATTGAACCGTTTCTCCAGTCGTTTCTGTAATTTCTGCTGTAATGTCTGCTAATAGCTCTCGATCCATTCCTAAAATCGCGGCCATAGAGCCTTGCTTATTCGGAACAGCTTGTTCCATAAATTCACCGCGTTTACGAACCGTATATACCGCATCTTCAAAGCTCATTGCACCAGCAGCTGCTAAAGCAGTATATTCGCCTAAGCTATGTCCAGCCGTATAATCTGGAGTAATGCCTGCTTCTGTTAACGCAGTAAAAAATGCATAGCTTGTCGTTAAAAGAGCTGGCTGAGCATTATATGTAATAGTTAATTCTTCTTGGGGACCATGAAAAATTAAATTTGATAAAGCAACGTCTAACTTTTGATCCGCTGTTTGAAACGTTTGTTGTGCTCGCTCATTTTCTTGATAGATATCTTGTCCCATTCCTACTGTTTGTGAACCTTGACCTGGAAAGACAAAAGCGATTTTTCCCATTGTCTACACTCCTTACTTACTGTTAATTTTTTCGATTGTTTTGGCAACCGTCTCTGTCACATCGTGTACAACCATGTCTCTTGTTTGACGAATGGCATTATAAATAGCATTAGCATCCGACGATCCGTGCGCTTTAATAACAGGTGCTTTTAACCCAAATAACCCAGCGCCGCCATACTCTGAATAATCCATTTGGCTTTTAATCCCCATTAATTGAGGCTTCAAAAGTCCCGCAGCGATTTTACTTTTCAGATTGCTCATCATCGCGGCCTTCACCATTTTAAATACACTCATCGCCGTGCCTTCAATCGCTTTCAGCACCATGTTGCCTGTGAATCCATCTGTGACAACGACATCTGCTGCACCATTGAGTAAATCACGCGATTCAACGTTACCGATAAAATGAATATCTTCAGATTGCTGTAATAAAGCAAACGCTTCTTTCGTTAGCTCATTTCCTTTTTTTTCTTCGGTGCCGATATTCAATAAGCCCACTCGTGGTTTTGCGACATTGCGTACTTTTTGCGCATAAACAGAACCCATAATCGCAAATTGTAATAAGTGCTCCGCCTTAGCGTCTGAATTAGCCCCAACATCTAAAAACACAAACCCTTTACCATCAATCGTTGGCATTGTTGGTGTTAAAGCTGGACGTTCAATTCCATCAATTCGACCTACAACAAACAGTCCAGAAGCCATTAACGCACCTGTATTCCCAGATGAAATACAAGCATCCGCTTTTCCATCTGCTACTTGCTGTGCAGCAAGCACCATAGAAGCTGTCTTTTTACGTCTCACGGCTCGGACTGGCTCATCCGTACTTAAAATCTCTTCTTCTGTATGTATGACTGTAATACGCTGATCATTCGTTAAAAATGGTCTGATTTTTGCTTCATTTCCCACTAACAATATTTCAACGTCTGCAAAGGCTTCAACCGCCTTCATCGCTCCTAACACTTGTTCTTTTGGAGCATGATCTCCGCCCATTGCATCTAACGCGATTTTCATATTTATTCATCCTCCCGCTCATTATGAGCGATACATTTCAAATTCACCTTTAAACACTAGTTCTGTTCCAACGAAGCTACGCACTTCCACAACGGTACGGTGGTCAGTAACGTGATCAAAAGTTTTCACTCTTGCTTTTGCAATGACACGTTCATGTTCTTTTACAGAACGTGTAAAGGAAATAGACGCTTTCGCTGTCAGAGCTAGTTCATCATTAATAACTGCTACAGCAAGCGAGTTCGCTTGCGCAAACAAATGATGCCCTCTTGCAATTCCATTTCGGCTAAAAACATGTTCTTTTTTAATGTCTAATATCGAAATAGCGCTTTCATCTAAGTTAATATCGATTACTTCTCCAATGACTTCATCCAAAGGTAACGCTCGTACTTCATCCGTGAATCTTTTTTCAGCGACGTTTTTAATACGTTCACGAAGCTCTGGAATTGATAATTCAAGACGATCAAGCCGTATCGTTTGGACGCTCACAGAGAACTGATTCGCCAGCTCTTCATCCGTGATAAAAGGGTTTCCTTCTATCGTTTCGACTAATAATTGCTGGCGTTCCTTCTTGTTTCTTCTCATATCGAAGGTCACCATCCAAAGTATTAAGACTAGGTACTAATAGTAGTATATAAGTTAAACTAGCAGAATGCAAGAAAACTCGTAATCTGCTAGTTATTTTTTAAAATTAATCCAACTTCTCCCCATCTAACACACCTGTTTGTTCCAAATATGTGCGCAGCGGCAAATACTCCGGCATGTTCCAAAAGCTCTGTGAAGCTATTAATTTTGACGCATCATCGCGCGCCACTTCGAGCGTACGATAATCATGAACCATATCCGCTATCTTAAATTCCGGTAACCCGCTTTGTTTTTTGCCGAAAAAGTCTCCAGGGCCGCGCAATTCTAAATCTTTTTCCGAAAGAACGAAACCATCATTTGTTTCGGTCATAATTTTCATCCGCTCTTTACCTACTTCTGTTTTCGGATCTGCTAGCAAAATACAATAAGACTGATCGCTTCCTCGTCCAACTCGACCTCGCAGCTGATGAAGTTGCGAAAGCCCGAAGCGCTCCGCATCATAAATGACCATAACCGTTGCATTCGGCACATTCACCCCAACCTCTACAACGGTAGTCGATACTAGAATTTGTGCCTCATTCATGCTAAATTGCCTCATGACTTCTTCTTTTTCATCCGCAGGCAAGCGTCCATGCATTAAGCCGACCTTATAGCGGCCTGAATAGTACTGCGAAAGCATCGCATGAACATCTAACACATTTTGCAGCGAATCTAATTTTTCTGACTCCTCCACTAATGGACAAATAACATACGCTTGACGTCCTTTACGCAGCTCTTTTTCAATAAACAAAAGAATACGATCCACCATTTGATGTTTAGCCCAATAGGTTTCAATCGTTTTTCGGCCGGCAGGAAGCTCATCAATGATTGACACATCCATTTCCCCAAAAACCGTAATCGCAAGCGTTCTTGGAATCGGTGTAGCTGTCATAAATAAAACGTCAGGATTCGCTCCTTTTTCCCGTAAAATACGACGTTGCTCCACTCCGAAGCGATGCTGCTCATCCGTAATCACTAAACCGAGCTTCCGAAAATTCACTTCATCTTGAATGAGAGCATGTGTCCCGATTAACACATCTATTTCCCCCTCTGCAAGCAGCTGCAATAGCTCTCGACGCTTCTTCCCTTTAACAGAACTCGTCAACAGAGCTGTTTTCACTCCAACAGGTTCAAGCATGAGTGAAAGAGAATGAGCATGCTGTTCTGCCAATATTTCAGTCGGCACCATTAAAGCACCTTGAAAGCCCGCAGAGACCGTGGCAAACAAACTAATAGCCGCAACAACCGTCTTCCCTGAACCAACATCCCCTTGAAGCAAACGATTCATCCGAAACGGCGACTTCATATCATCCAATATTTCGCAAACGACACGCTGCTGTGCATTTGTTAATGGAAACGGCAAAGTCCGAGTAAACTCTTCTACACTCTCTTTATTATAGGTTTGTCCAATCCCTTTTGATTGCTCTCGTTGGACTTTTCTGAGCGCTTGCATTTTCAATTGAAAAAATAAAAACTCTTCATAAACAAAGCGGCGGCGCGCCTGCTTCACAGCATTTGCGGATGGCGGAAAATGCATCGTTTGCAAAGCTTCTTTCCGCGGCATCAATTTATACCTAGTTAATAATTGGGGAGGTAAATTATCTTCAATAAAAGAACCATACTGCGCAAACGCATTCTTCATCAAACGCCGCATTCCCTTTACCGTTAAACTGCCTCGAACAGAATAAACAGGCTCAAATTCTTTCTCTAATTGATATGGACCAATATGGCATTCTGAACCTGTAATCGTTTGACGATGACGGTCCCATTTACCTGTAACCGTTACCGTTACACCTATTTCTAACTTGCTTTTTAAATAGGGCTGATTAAAAAAAATGACCGTAATTAAATAGCGGCCTGTTAGCACTTTAAGCGTTAGACGCGACTTCTTCTTTCCAAAATAACTAACGAGCGGCGCGCTATGAATTGTCCCCTCAATTGTCACCCGCTCATCATGTTCAACAGATTCTAAATCCTTTAGTCGATAATCTTCATAGCGATAAGGTAAATGCTCTAATAGATCGATAACGGTATCAATCTCCATCTCATGTAACAAAGCGGCCGTATCCGTACCTATTCCCTTTATCGCAGTAACAGGCTGTAATAAATTGTTCATCGCTTCACTTGCGGCCTCCTGAAACATTCTCACTTCTCCTCTCCGCAACAACGATTGCTTGATTGTTTCTTTCATCCTCGAAAAATAAACTGCATAGCCTAATGACTTATGCAGTTTATTGCTGATTCACAGCTTATACACGACCAATCGAATCCATACATTCAATTGGATCTTTTTATTCAATTGAGAAAATAAACGCATATAAAGGTTGCTGTCCATTATGGACTTCTACTTCAACGTCTTCAAATGTTTCTTCACAAAAGGCAACAAGTGCTTCTACTTCTTCATTTGTCGCGTCTTCTCCATGAAGAATCGTTAAAATTTCCGACTCTTCATCAATCATCTCTGCTAACAAATCTTTTGCAACTTGAAGCTTTTCTTTTCCTTTGACTTTAATTTTCCCTTCGTCAAGACCCATGAAGTCGCCATTTTCAATCGTTAAGCCATCAATTTGCGTATCGCGAACAGCATAGGTAATCTGCCCTGTCTTCACATGAGAAAGGGCTTCTTTCATAACCGCTTCATTCTCTTCTGCAGAAAGAGCTGGATTAAACGCAAGTAACGCCGCCATTCCTTGCGGGACTGTTTTAGATGGGATAACAATAACTTGTTCCTCTAACACAGCTGCAGCTTGCTCAGCTGCCATAATAATATTTTTATTATTCGGCAGGATGATAATCGTTTCTGCATGAACAGCTTGTACCGCCTTAACAATATCCTCTGTGCTCGGATTCATTGTTTGGCCGCCTTCAATAACCTGCTTGGCACCAATGCTTTTAAATAATTCACTAATTCCAGCACCCATCGCAACCGATACAACACCATATTGTTCTTTTTCCTTTGGCGCTGTTTGTAACGGCGTGGTCGTTTCATTTACAATCGCTGTATGCTGCTCACGCATATTATCAATTTTCACCTTTATTAAGCTGCCGTACTGTTGACCATAGTTTAAGCAAGTTCCCGGTTGTTCCGAATGAATATGTACTTTCACAATTTCTTCATCAGAAATAACAAGTAAAGAATCTCCGTACTCACTTAAATCTTGACGAAAGGACTCTTCGTCAAAAGGATGATTGGCTACTTTTTCCGCCTCTAATCGCAGCATAAATTCTGTACAGTAACCAAATACGATATCTTCCGTATTCATGTGCCCTTGTACATTCATATGGTGCTCCGCATTTACCAGCTCATCCATACTTGGAATATTGGCCGAACGAGTTGGAAGAGCTTCTCCCTTTAACTCCGCAAGAAAGCCTTCATATACAAACACTAAACCTTGACCGCCGCTATCTACTACACCTACTTCTTTTAAAACCGGTAATAAATCTGGCGTACGATTTAGCGATGCATTTGCTTCTACCACAATTTCTTCCATCACAAGAACGATATCACGATGCTTTTTAGCAGAAACAACCGCTTGCTTAGCTGCATCTTTAGCAACCGTTAAAATTGTTCCTTCAACAGGTTTCATGACCGCTTTGTATGCCGTTTGAACCCCCGCTTCAAATGCTTGAGCAAATTCTTCGCTCGTAATTGCTGCTTTATGTTCAATCGCTTTTGAGAAGCCGCGGAATAACTGTGATAAAATAACACCGGAGTTCCCACGCGCTCCCATCAGCAAACCTTTCGATAACGCAGCTCCTACTTTACCAATATGCTCTTGCACATTATTCTGTACTTCCTTCGCTCCAGAAGTCATAGATAAATTCATATTCGTTCCTGTATCTCCATCTGGAACAGGGAAAACGTTTAATGCATCGACCATTTGAGCATGAGCTGCCAGCTGATTAGCCCCTTGAATGATCATTTCTGCAAAACGCTTTCCGTCTAAACTTGTAATTGACACAAAATTTCCTCCTATACCTAAGCGTTCGTTACACGAACTCCTTGCACAAAAATATTAACAGAATCAACAGCAAGTCCGACTGTTTGATCCAGAGTATATTTCACCTTCGACTGCACATTATGAGCAATTTCTGAAATTTTCGTTCCATAACTAACAATAATAAACATATCAATGTGAACTTCTTCGTTTTCTTGACGAACGATAACGCCTTTAGCGAAATTCTCTCTTCGTAAAATTTCAGCAATACCGTCTTTAAATTGTTTTTTGGAAGCCATCCCGACAATTCCGTAGCAATCAACAGCCGCTCCGCCAGCTACAGTAGCAATTACATCCATAGAGATATCAATTTGTCCATATTTCGTTTGTAGTTCGATAGACATTTTCTTTACCCTCCCAAAAAATCGCATTAACTATTTAACATTCTACTATAATAGCCCTTGTTTTAAAAGTCATAGCCATCCTATTTTATTATAAATGATTCTTCCCAACTATATGTCAAGGTATTTTTCTTGAAAGTAATAAACTACAGTATTGCATTCTCACGGCATGTATGATAAATTATTAAGGTATTTCAAAAGACTTAAGATAGTTTTGAACTTAAGCAAGAGTAGTTAGGAGGGAATTAAACATGGCACGTCAATGTGTAATCACTGGAAGAAAAACTCGTTCTGGTAACAAACGCTCTCACGCAATGAACGCAAACAAGCGTACATGGGGCGCTAACCTTCAAAAAGTACGTATTTTAGTTGACGGTAAACCTAAACGTGTATACGTTTCTGCAAGAGCTCTTAAATCAGGCAAAGTAGAACGCGTATAATGTTAACGGCATCCTCCCCAGGGTGCCTTTTTATTTTGAAAAGCGAACCCGGCTTGGTCATCTCGTTATATAAAAAACAACACCCAATTGACTGGGTGTTATCATTTATTTGTTGTTTATCCTTTTTTAAATGCTCCAAGCATCGCCTTCACTAAACCACCAAGGACCTTAGGCAATTTAATCGTATAAAATTTCATTATGCCCCTCCTCTTATATCTCCACACCTATTTCGTGGAATGTTCTATCACGAGATAAGCTTTTTAACAGATTATGCACAGAAGATGAATTCTGAATCTGTCTCCAGCATAAATTTTAATCATTGCTTCTTACCATCATTATTATGCCTTTTTCAAATGAAACATTCCCATATTCAGAAATTAGTTCATTGCTAATACAAAGCGTGGACCCTCTCGTTAATCGTGCTTGATGCAGCGGATATTTAAATCCTGTTAGCGTAATACCTGTTACTTCCTTCGTCACAGACAAAAGAGAAAAATATTTCTTCTTTGAATCGTATTGAATATTATATGTCCCAGGCTTTTTTATAGTAACACTGTTTTTCTCATCGATGATGTATATGTCCGTCTCATCTAAACATTGTAAAACAGTCTCTTGCTGAAGCAGTTGAATATTTCCGAGAAAATGATCAATTCGTCCTCCCGTCGCCCCAAAAATATAAATATTCTTTGGTTTTTGACGAATGGCCCAGTTAAGCGCAAGCTCAAGATCCGTTTCATCTTTCTCCGAAGGAAACAGCGATACTTCTGGTAATTGAGCTTGCATCATTTGAAGCTCGTCCTTCGTCACCGAATCAAAATCTCCTACTGAAAGATGAGGAGTAATCCCCTGCTCTAATAACGCCAATACTCCGCGATCAACACCGATCCACAGATTCGCTGTTTGTTTATACATGTGTAAGTTGGGCCAATACTGACTGGGCCCTCCAGCCATAATACAAATATTCATATAACTCCTCCATACATCTATAGAAAAAAGCCGCTCAAGTATTGAGTCGGCTTCCTTCCATACAATTAATCATTACCGCGAATTTTTCTGATTGCCTCAGCTCGGTCTTCTTGGTTATAAATAGCAGAGCCTGCCACTAATACATTAGCACCTTGTTCAATGCATAGTTTGGCCGTTTCTTCATTTACACCACCATCAATTTCAATCTCCAAATCTGGGTTGAATTGATCAGCTAACGCCTTCACTTCAGCGATTTTTGGTAACACAGAATGAATGAACTTCTGTCCCCCAAAGCCTGGATTTACCGTCATTAACAGCACCATGTCTACATCTTCAATAATATGTTGAATCTGAACAACAGGTGTTGCCGGGTTCAACACAACGCCTGCTTTTACACCAAAAGACTTAATTAATTGAATTGTACGATGTAAATGCGGGCATGCTTCGACGTGAACAGTAATATAATCCGCACCTGCTTTCGCAAATGCTTCAATATACTGATCAGGATTTTCAATCATTAAATGCACATCAAGCGGAAGCTTCGTAACTGGTCGAATCGCCTCTACAATCAACGGACCAATTGTAATATTAGGAACAAAATGTCCGTCCATAACATCGACATGAATATAATCCGCACCACCGCGTTCTACGTCTAAAACCTCTTCTCCTAATTTTGCAAAATTAGCTGACAATATAGATGGAGCAATTTTAACCATCGTTCAATACCTCGGCTTTCTCTCTCTAATTTCTTCTAAAAACTGTTTATAATGTTCATAACGGTAAACAGGAACCTCTCCTGCTTCCACCGCTGCTTTCACAGCACAGCGAGGCTCCTTATCATGCAAGCAACCTCGGAATTTGCAATTCTCACTTAACTCATAAAACTCAGGAAAACAATACGTAAGCCGTTCAACTTCCATTTCGATAAAATCCAGCGAACTAAACCCTGGTGTATCCGCAACAAGACCCGAGCCAATATGAATAAGCTCAACATGCCTTGTTGTATGTTTGCCGCGGCCTAAGTGAGATGAAATGTCATTCGTCTTTAAATCTAGTTTAGGATTAATCGCATTTAATATTGAGGATTTACCGACACCCGATTGCCCGGCAAACACACTCGTTTTTCCATCCACAAATGGAAGCAGCTCTTCGATTCCTACTTCAGTGACAGAAGACGTAATCATTACAGGATACCCTAATTTTTTATAATTGCTTACGTACTCATCTAACTGAGCTCGCTTCTCTTGAGGAACTAAGTCAATTTTACTTACAACAATAATCGGATCAATTTCATTATCCTCAATCAATACAAGGAAGCGATCTAACAGCGCTGGACTAAAATCTGGTTCTACTGCCGAAAAAACGAGAATCGCTTGATCCACATTCGCAATCGGCGGGCGAACTAATTCGTTTTTTCGCGGTTTTACTTCTAACACGTAGCCATCTGTTTTATTTTCAGCTTGATAGACGACATAATCGCCGACAAGGGGCGTGACTTTATTTTTACGAAATACTCCTCTGCCGCGACATTGAATCACTTCTTCACCATCTAATACATAATAAAACCCGCTAAGTGCTTTAATAATTTTTCCTTCGGGCATAGCTCCACTCCTTCTGCTAAACTTTCTTAATCGGAATACTGTACCTCTTCATCTATAATTACTTGATCATCCCGCATAACTTTATACCTAGCAGGTTTATCGATTGAAACCGTTAAATCAATCGTTCGTTTCTTATTCTCCGTCATATGAAACGAGTCGAATGGTTCATCCATTGTCCGTGTTAAATCTTCAACATAAATTTGAACATACTGAGCCATCCCAATAACATCAGGCTTATATTCAATCGTAATTTCTTTTGTAACCGTTTTTGGCGGTACTTCTTCTTTTCCTTTTGATAATACAACTTTGACTGTGCTTCCTTTATCAATCGAAGAATGAGCAGCAGGGGACTGCGAAATAACTTGTCCTTCTGGCACAGACTGATGATATTCTTCCTTCTCCACTTCTATTATTAAACCGCTATCTTGCGCATAGTCTTTTAGACCTGCCTCACTATAGCCTGTTAAATCTTTCAGTAAAATTTGTTCACTTCCTTTACTAACAGTAAATTCAATAACTGTATCCTCAGGTAAAACTTCCGTATTGGCCACTGGATTTTGCGAAATAATCGTTCCAGAAGCAATATCAGCATGGTACTCCTCTGTCACGACGATATCTTTAAATTCCATTTTTTCTAATTGCTTTTCTATATCTTCTATATTTTCCCCTTCATAATCAGAAAGAACGATCGTTTCTTGACCGATACTTTGATAAATGTCAATTTTCGCGCCTTCTTTTACTTTCTTACCTTCCTTTGGATTCGTTTTAATAACATGATCTTCAGGAATTTCTGCGTCTTCTAATTCAATAATTTTGCCTGGTACTAAACCTATATGCTGCAATTCCGTAATCGCATCCTCTAACTCTTTTCCTTGCAAGTCGGGAATCGCTACTTCCTTTGTTCCTAGCAAAGATGGGAACACTACAATAATCAAGATTGTCAAAAATAATAGCGTTAAAAAAGATGCCACTAAAATAACCGGTCCCTTTTTCCGCTTTGTTTTTTCTTGTTCAGGCTGTTTAGCAGGCTTATTGTGGTTTGCTTTATCGCTCGCAATGGTCGGTTCATCATGGTCGGAAACAGGCTTATTTTTCTCTGGTCCTCTAACGATTGTCTCATCGATGCTGTCTAGATAATCATTCGTAATAATCGGAATCGCCTTTGTAGCCTCTTCATCTTGCGGGATGAAAAAGGGAGCTTCATTCTCCCTGCCCGGATCAAGCGCTGTACGAATATCCTCCCCCATCGCTTCAACACTTTCATAACGATAATAGCTGTCTTTCGCTGTTGCCTTTAAAATAATATTTTCTACACTTTGCGGAATGTCGGCATTCCATCGCTTCGGTGACGGCGTTTCAGACTGTAAATGTTTCAGAGCGATAGAGACAGCTGATTCTCCTGAAAATGGCAATCTTCCTGTCAACAACTCAAACATCACAATGCCAAGCGAATAAATGTCCGATTTCTTATTGGCCATCCCCCCTCGCGCTTGTTCAGGGGATAAGTAATGAACAGAACCGAGCACCGCATTTGTTTGCGTAATATTTGTAGCACTTAATGCCATCGCAATGCCGAAATCCGTGATTTTAACAATCCCTTCATGGTCAATGAGAATGTTTTGCGGTTTAATATCACGATGAATAATTCCGTTATGATGCGCGTGAGATATGGCAGCTGTAATTTGCTTCATAATATCTAAAGCTGTTTCAATAGGAATAGGAGAATTTTTTTGTATGTATTGTTTCAATGTCATTCCTTCGACATATTCCATTACGATATAATAGATATCGCCTTCTTCACCGACATCATAGATGCTGACAATATTAGAATGAGCAAGACTCGTTGCCGATTGTGCTTCACGATTAAAGCGCTTAATGAATTCTTCATCATTATTAAAATCCATGCGCAAGATTTTCAGTGCCACATCGCGATCTAAAATCATGTCCCGAGCCAAATACACATTTGCCATGCCGCCGCCGCCAACCATTTTTAGCAGCTTATAGCGGTCATTAATTCTTTTACCAACCAGCATCAGACTCACCTCACTACACTTTCATCATAAAATTGAACGAGTACGAGGGTAATATTATCTTCGCCACCATAATGATTTGCTAAATCAATAAAGGCCGTTGCTTTTTCTTCTAGTGAATATTCATTTTTCACAATATTGCACATTTCTTGTTCACTTACTTTATTAGACAAACCATCCGAACACAGCAGAAGAATATCTTCTTCTTCAAACATGACCGTTACAATATCCATTTCTACTTTCAATTCCGTACCTAATGCCCGCAATAAAACATTTTTCCGTGGGTGGTGTTCCGCATCTTCCTTCGTAATTTGACCAGTACGAACGAGTTCATTGACGAGAGAATGATCTTCTGTTACTTGTTTAAACCCGCTTTCATTATGCAAATAACAGCGACTATCACCAATATTGGCAACCGATGCAAATTTATCTGTACAGATAGCTGCAACAATAGTTGTTCCCATTCCTTGGCATTCGTTATTCTCCGCAGCATGTTGAAAAAGAACTTCATTTACCTTCGTAATATTCTCTCTCAGCCACTTTTCCGCTTCATTCGCTGTCTCGATAGCTCCTGCTTCATCCCAGCTTTTCTTTAACAAATCAACGGTCATCGTGCTTGCCACATCCCCAGCACGATGACCGCCCATGCCATCGGCTACGATGGCAAGGCGAATCCCTGTGGAATTGATAAAAACTCCACCATTATCTTCATTGTGTTGACGTACTTTACCGCGATCTGTTCTATAAATTGTCCGCATATCGAGTCACCTCGTCTCTTCTTTTCGCTCCTTGGCCCGAAGCTGGCCACAAGCCGCATCAATGTCATGACCTTGCTCTCTTCGAATTGTTACATTAATACCACGTTTCTTCAATGTCTTTTCAAATGCAAAAATTTGTTCACGAGGTGTTCTCACATAGTTGCGTTCTGGTACGTAATTAACAGGAATTAAGTTTACATGGCACTTGATTCCTTTAATAAGTGCAGCAAGTTCTTCCGCATGTTCCACTGTATCGTTTTCTCCACCGAATAAACCATATTCAAAGCTAACACGGCGCCCAGTCTTTTCTGTATAATACTTAATAGCTTCAATTAAATCAGGCAGTTTATACGCACGGTTAATCGGCATTAATTTACTGCGAAGTTCCGTATTTGGTGCATGAAGCGAAACAGCAAAATTAATTTGTAGAGGTTCTTCAGCAAATTGATAAATTTTTGGGATAATGCCGCTTGTTGAAACCGTAATATGACGTGCTCCAATATTCAAGCCTTTTTCATGATTAATGTTTCGTAAAAAGGACATCATGTTGTCATAATTATCAAATGGTTCCCCAATTCCCATAATGACAAGGGAACTCACCCGCTCGCCAACTTCATCCAATGCTTGCTGTACTTTTACAACTTGAGCGACAATTTCTCCTGCCTCTAAGTTACGCTTTAACCCACCAAGTGTAGAAGCGCAAAACGTACAGCCGATTCGGCATCCCACTTGTGTTGTAACACAAATAGAATTTCCGTAATCATGGCGCATTAGTACCGTTTCAATCGAATAGCCATCATGAAGCTCAAATAAAAACTTCATCGTACCATCACTAGATGTTTGTTGAATCAATGTATTCAGCGTTGTAAATGTAAACTGTTCTTCCAATTTATCACGCAGCTGTTTTGATAGGTTTGTCATTTCAGCAAACCCTTTTACACGCTTTTTATATAACCAATCATAAATTTGTTCACCACGAAAGGCTTTATCACCGTTCTCAACAGCCCATTCTTTCAGCTGCTGAATTTCTAACGAATAAATCGATGGCTTTTCTGGCTTCGTATCTTTTTTCACTCTTGTTGACTTTGTAATCTCTGTCATGCTTGTACCTTCTTTCTAAAGCTTGCAATAAAAAATCCATCGCTTTCAAAATATTGAGGGAATACTTGAAGTCTATGCTCCTCCACATAAGGCACAATCGCCTCAGGCATTCTTTCTTTTAAACTTAGATCGCTTTCAAATTCCGGATGACTCTCCAAAAAGGCAGCTGCCACTCGATCATTCTCCTCGCGATCGACCGTACATGTACTATAAATCAAGCGCCCGCCTTGCTTCACTAAAGGTGCCGCTGCGTCTAACAACTTTTGTTGAATAGAAGAGAGCTTTATTATATCATCTTTTGTTTTCGTATACTTCACATCCGGTTTACGGCGCATAACACCCAGGCCCGAACATGGTGCATCGACAAGAATACGGTCAAACCCTTCTTTGTTAAATAAGTCTTGAACATGCCGGCTATCCGCAGCTTGTGTTTTAACATTTCGAAGCCCTAAACGCTCTGCTTGATCTTTAATCAGCTTTACTTTATGCTCATGCAAATCTAAAGCATACACTTGTCCAGTCGTTAACCCTTCGGCAATATGTGTTGTTTTTCCTCCAGGTGCTGCACAGCAATCGAGAACCGCATCATTTTCACTTGCTCCTAAAGCATGAGCAACGAGCATCGAGCTTTCATCTTGAATGGATAGGTATCCTAATTTATAGCTTTCAGAATGAGCTAAGTTCCCGCGATAACAAATAATCGCTTCGGGCAAAATATCGCTCGCTTCAACATCGTAGCCTTCTTCAATTAAAATACTCACAAGCTCACTGCGGGAAATTTTCTTTACATTCACCCGTGCCGTTTGCAAAGGCGCTGTTAAATTGATTTCACACATATCCTCGGTTTTTTCAAAGCCAAATTGCTCAATCCAACGCTTCACAAGCCAGATGGGGTGACTCGTCCTAATCGCTAAACGTTCGCTTTCATCTTCAATTTCCTCAAAAGAAGCAACGCCATTTCGTTGAATATTGCGAAGTACACCATTAACCATCGATGTCGTTCCTTTATGGCCGCGTCTTTTCGCAATTTCTACTGCCTCAAACAAAATCGCATGATCCGGCACTTTATCTAAGTAAACCATTTGATAAACAGACATGCGGAGTAAATTGATTACCCAAGACTGTGTTTTTTTCGGGTTTTTAATATACGGTTTAAGAAAATAATCTAACGTCATCTTTCGTTGAATCGTTCCGTAACTAATTTCCGTTAACAACCCGCTGTCTGCGCTGGAAAGCTGGTATTTATTAATTACATTATTTAACATCAAGTTGCTATACGCTTGATTTTTCTCTACTGATTCGAGAATATCAAGGGCAATATCTCGCACACCCTTTTTCGTTTGCTTCATTATTCTTCTCCTACCTTCATACCTGCTTTAATAAATGCCCCAGCACCGCGTAAATAATCTTTTGCCAGCATTTTTTTCTTACCCGAAGGCTGAAGCTCAGTAATGAGAATAGCGGTTTCGTTACCTGTTGCAACAACAACCCCTTCTTCACGAACATCGATGATGGTTCCCGGAGCGGATTCTTTCATGCCTGGAAGCTTTTTTGCTTGCCATACTTTTAAGACGCTGCCTTCCAATAGTGTATACGCTACAGGCCACGGATTTAAGCCGCGCACATGGTTATAAATTTCTTGTCCTGTTCTTGTCCAATCAATTTTTTCATCGGACCGTTTAATATTCGAAGCAAAAGTTGCTTTCGCTTCATCTTGCTTAATGGGAGTAAGTTCTCCGTTTATTAGTTTCGGCAAAGTTTCCGCTAATAAATCTGACCCCACTTGACTTAGCTTATCATGAAGTGTTCCAACATTATCTTCTTCTTCAATGACAACCTCTGCCTGTGTTAAAATATCTCCCGCATCCAGCTTTTCAGCCATATACATAATCGTAATACCTGTTTTTTCTTTTCCCTGCAAAATTGAATAATGAATCGGTGCCCCGCCGCGCAGCTCTGGTAAAAGAGAAGCATGGACATTAATACAGCCAAACTTTGGCGCTTCCAGCAGTTCATTCGGCAAAATCTGTCCAAAAGCCGCTGTCACAACTAAGTCAGGTTTTAGAGCCAAAATCTCAGCTAAATCTGCTTCATTACGAACTTTTTCTGGTTGATATACTGGGATACCGTACTTCTCCGCCTCTACTTTTACAGGTGGAGGCGTTAATACTTTCTTCCGTCCAACCGGTCGATCAGGCTGCGTTACAACCGCTATTACTTCATAGCCTTCATCCATAATTCGCTTTAAAACAGGTACCGAAAAATCCGGCGTCCCCATAAAAATAATCTTTGTCATTGTTCCTCAAACCCTTCTAGCTCTTCTGCTGTTATATAGCGAGAAATTTTACTTGTAAATAAAACGCCGTGCAAATGATCAATTTCATGTTGAATGGCGCGCGCTAAAAAATCTTCCGCTTCAAGCTCATAATATTCTCCACGTCGATTTTGTGCCCGAATCTTTACACGATATGGACGTGTTACTTCGCCATATACATCCGGAAAACTTAAGCACCCTTCAATACCGGTTTGTTCTCCATCTGCTTCTAGAATCTCTGGATTGATCATTTCAATGACACCGGATTCCTCATCTATTTCCACGACAGCAATTTGTTTTTTCACACCAACTTGCGGAGCAGCGAGCCCTACTCCATCTGCTTCGACCATCGTTTCATACATATTATTTAACAGCTTAGCCAAATTTTTATCAAAACTTGTGACTTTTGCACATTTTTGTTTCAAAATTTTTTCCGGAAACATTACAATTGGTAAAATCGTCAAAAAATTAAACCTCCTATTAGAAAAGCGCAAGGCGCCCGCTTATCGGCGACAAGCATAAGACAAGCGCTGACAAAAGGCGTTCTTTGCCTTTCGAAGTGATTGCTTAGACCATAGAGCCGATGGCGCCTGGAGCTAGACACCAAAACATATTGAAAATTTTATAATGTCTTATTCTTTTTAGAAAAGCACAAGGCGCGCGAAGCGATATCCCCTTACTCGTTTTACAATCATTTTATTTAAAAACGCGAGCGCTACTAGCAGCTCGCGACTGGACTACATCATAATTTGTGGATTTAAATCAATCGAAATGGTCAAATGATGTTGTATAGATTCTTGTTGATAATGCTCTAAAATCGTGTGTAAATGATGATGTAATTGCGGCTCCCGCTTGTATTTTATCAGACATTGATAGCGATATCTATTGTTGATTCGACTAAGCGGTGAAGCAACTGGGCCGAGAATAATAGAATGCGGACTTAAATGCATTCTTAAATAGTGTGTAATCTTTTCTGTCGTCGCCACCGTTTTCATGACATCTTCATGTGATACGGTAATAAGAACAAGATAGAAATAAGGCGGATAATGACTTTGCCTCCGAATCAACATCTCTCGTTCATAAAACGAATCATAATGCTGAAGAGCAGCCAGCTCAATACTATAATGCTCAGGTGTATATGTTTGAATCACTACTTCCCCAGGAAGATCGTGCCGTCCAGCTCGTCCACTCACTTGCGTTAAAAGCTGAAACGTTTTCTCTGATGAACGAAAGTCTGGTAAATGCAACATTGTATCCGCTGATAAAACTCCGACAAGCGTAATATTAGGAAAATCAAGACCTTTTGCAATCATTTGCGTACCAAGTAAAATATCAGCCTTGCCTTCTCCAAAAGCATTCAACAATCGTTCATGCGAGCCCTTCTTGCTCGTCGTATCCACATCCATACGAATAACGCGTGCTTCAGGGAGTATCTTCGCTAGTTCTTCCTCTACTTTTTGCGTTCCTGTTCCAAAAAAGCGAATATGTTCACTTTCACATTCTGGACAAACATTTGGCATGCCCTCTTCATGACCGCAATAATGACATTTCATTATATCATTAAAGCGATGATAGGTGAGAGAAATATCACAGTTTGGACAATGAATCACATAGCCGCAGCTACGGCACATAACAAAGGATGAGTGCCCTCGTTTATTTAACATCAAAACAGTCTGTTCCCTTTTTTCAAGACGGTCTGTTAATTTCGTTAACAGCATTTCTGAAAACATCGAGCGATTTCCATTGCGAAGTTCCTCGCGCATATCGATGATTTCAACAGCTGGAAGTGCACTTTCATTCATACGCCGACTCATCGTTAGTAACTTATATACCCCTTTTTGAGCGCGGGCAAACGATTCTAATGTAGGTGTCGCACTGCCGAGAATAACCGGACAGCGATGTGATTTAGCTCGCTCAATCGCTACATCGCGGGCATGGTAGCGCGGTGTCTCTTCTTGTTTATAGCTTGCTTCATGTTCTTCATCGATAATAATTAAGCCAAGATGTTCAAAGGGCGCAAAGATGGCCGAGCGTGCCCCAACGACCACCTTCACTTCTTTACGATGAATTTTACGCCATTCATCATACTTCTCTCCGATTGACAAGCCGCTATGCATCACAGCGACCTGCTCACCAAATCGTTCTTTAAAGCGTTTGACCGTTTGCGGTGTTAACGAAATTTCCGGAACAAGCATAATCGCTTCCTCACCCTTTTCAATAACAGAAGCAATGGCTTGAAGATAGACTTCCGTTTTCCCGCTTCCTGTTACTCCATATAGAAGAAACACCTCATGTTCTTTGTTCCTAATATTTTCTTGAATCGGGTGCAGCGCTAAAGCTTGCTCAGTCGTTAACGACAGCGGCTCTGACCGTTCAAAGATTCGATTTTCATACGGATTACGATATACTTCCTGATTTTCTTCAGCGAGCAGCTGCTTCTTGACTAATGCTTTGACCGTCCCGTTCGATGCATGAGTTACTTCAAGCAACTCTTTTAACGAAATAGGTTCAGGATGCGCACAGACATATTGTAAAACCTCACGCTGTTTTTTCGCATTTCCGGTAAAAGTGAGTGCAATTTCCGCAAGCTTTTCCCCTGTATGTAATGGGCGAATCACTTTGATTGTTTTTTTATTTAATTTATTCTTCACATAATAAACAAGCTCAAGATGCCCCTGTTGTACTTCCTTTTGAAAAAGAGCCCCATGTTCTCCTTCAATGACTTCCTTCCAAGTGATGGAAGAACGATGTCCCATTGCAGCAAGAACAATAGGAGACAACTCACCCTTTTTTTCTTCGATTATATTAAGGACTTTTTCATATTTTGCTTTCATCGCTGCTGGGAGCATTGCTTGTAAAGCGGTGATTTTAAAACACATCGCTTCCCGTGTCATCCAATTGGCAAGCTGCAGCAATTCCTTATTTAAGACCGGTTCTAAATCCATCGGCTCTTTCATATTACGCAACTTATTCCACTCACTATGATCTTTCAACCCGACCACAAATCCTTGTACCATTCTCGGGCCAAACGGGACAATTACGCGCATGCCCGGTTGAATGATGTTTGTCCATTTGTCAGGAATTCGATAATCAAATTCACGGTCGGTTTGCTTTGCGGGAACATCCACAATAACTGTTGCAATGTTCATACTTTCCATCAATCCTTTTGTAACATCGAAGCTGCTTCAGTTAAAATTCGTTTTGCTGTTTCTGTTTTTGTCAGCATTGGCAAGTTGATAGCACCGCCATCTCGTTTAAACATCGTTACAATATTCGTATCTGTTCCAAAGCCAGCTCCTGCTGTCGTTACATTATTGGCTACAATCATATCTGCATTCTTTTTCTCAAGCTTTCCACGTGCATATTCTTCTACTGCGTTCGTTTCAGCAGCAAACCCAATAATAAGTTGGTGAGTTTTCTTCATTCCCAACTCTTGAAGAATATCTTTTGTTCGTTCTAACTCAATTACATTGTCTCCCGGTTGTTTTTTCATTTTATGTGTATGATAAAATTTTGGCTTATAATCCGCTACAGCAGCTGTACCAATAACAATATCCACATCGTCATAAAATGGCCAGACCGCATCATACATCTCTGCTGCTGATTCAACTTGTACAACATGAGCTTTAGCAGGCGGTGTTAAATGGACTGGGCCTGAAATAAGCGTCACTTCCGCACCTAGTTTAATCGCTTCTTCTGCCAAAGCATATCCCATTTTCCCACTCGAATGATTCGTTAAAAAGCGAACAGGATCAATCGCTTCCCGCGTTGGTCCTGCCGTAATTAAACATTTCTTCCCACGAAGCGGTAATGGTTGATCCTTCTCATCAAAAAACTGCTGCAAATGCTGAACAATCGTCTCAGGTTCTTCAAGGCGCCCTTTACCAACATAACCACACGCTAAATAGCCTTCTCCTGGCTCAATAAACTGATAGCCGAAAGATCGTAATGTGTCCATATTTTTTTGGACAGCAGGATGGGCATACATATGTACATTCATCGCTGGAGCAACCCAAACTGGTGCTTCTGCAGCTAAAAGTGTCGTCGTAATCATATCATCAGCAATACCGTTAGCAAGCTTCCCAATCACATTCGCTGTCGCTGGAGCAAGCAGAATAAGATCCGGCCAGTCTGCTAAATCAATATGAGCAATAACAGCTGAATCCTTCTCATCAAACGTATCGGTATAGACATCATGTCGTGATAGCGCTTGAAATGTAAGCGGAGTCACAAATTGGCGAGCTGAATCACTCATGATTACCTTCACTGAAGCTCCCGCTTGTGTCAATTTACTTGTTAAAGCCGCTGCCTTATATACAGCAATCCCACCTGTTACACAAAGAAGAATCTTTTTATCGATAAGCATAGAATTTCCCCCTAGCTTGAACATTGTTTATTTTATTATAATCCAAATGGATATAAAACGAATATGACTTTACCTTTTGAAATGATTATCATTCAAACATCTATTCCAATAGAATAAGATCATGCGGACATCCCCTTCTCCTGCACAAAAAGAAAAGGTCTGACAACGTTTGCAGAGCGAGATACGGTAGATAAACTACCGAGCCTCATTGCTTTACGGAGTCAGACCCGAAAAGGTCAAGCAAATGCGATTACTTACTTTTCTTCATATTGATTCGTATAAGTTAATTTCCCGGAATAAATTTCCTCTAGCGCACGACCAACAGATTTATGAGAAACAGGCTTTTCAACTTGGCAATCTTCCTTAATTTGCATTTCACGAGCGCGTTTAGCGGCAACAGAAACAAGCGAGTATTTAGAATCAATTTTAAGTAATAAAGAATCAATTGGTGGATATAACATAATTTATTCAGCCTCCAGCATTTTTTTATAACGAGCTTCTACTCTTTCACGTCGACAATGTTCAGCAACAATAATGCAGTTTACTTTTTCACATGCTCTTTCTACAGAATCATTTTCAACGACATAATCATATAAGCTCATAAGTTCAATTTCCTCTTTTGCCACTTTCATCCGACGTTGAATGACCTCTTCCGTGTCCGTTCCACGATTCACGATGCGGTTCTCAAGTTCTGAAAGACTTGGCGGCGCCAGAAAAATAAACAAGCCATCTGGGAATTTTTCCCGAACTTGCTTTGCTCCTTCTACTTCAATTTCTAGGAAAATATCCTTTCCTGCCTCAATTGTCTCTCGTACATAATCAACAGGTGTACCATAGTAGTTGCCTACAAACTCAGCATGCTCGAGCAATTTCCCTTGCTCAATGAGCGCTTCAAATTCTTCCCGCGTTTTAAAGAAATAATCAACCCCGTCAACTTCTCCTTCACGTGGCAGGCGAGTCGTCATCGAAATAGAATACTCAAACGATTTATCAGGCTCGGAGAAAATAGCCTTTCGAACCGTTCCCTTTCCAACACCAGATGGCCCAGATAATACAATCAATAACCCTTTTTCTTTCATAATATATCCTTTACCCCTCTTCTACGCTGTCATCACGATCTTGAAGACGTGCAGCAACTGTTTCCGGCTGAACAGCTGATAAGATAACGTGATCACTGTCTGTTATAATTACAGCTCTTGTTCTTCTTCCGTATGTAGCATCTATTAATGAACCGCGATCGCGGGCATCCTGAATAATTCTTTTAATTGGAGCCGATTCCGGACTCACGATTGAGACAATACGATTTGCAGAAACAATATTTCCAAAACCGATATTTATGAGCTTGATCGACATTATTGTCCTCCATCCCTATTCTATTGTCACCTTGAAGCTTTAATCATAAACAACCTATTCAATATTTTGAACTTGTTCTTTCATCTTTTCTAATAAGCTTTTCATTTCGACAACTTCCTTTGTAATAAGAGAATCATTTCCCTTTGAACCAATCGTATTGACTTCTCGGTTCATCTCTTGTACAAGAAAATCAAGCTTACGACCAATCGGATCTTTTTGCTTCAATGTTTCTGCGAATTGTAATAAGTGGCTTTCTAATCTAGTTAACTCCTCGTTAATATCACACTTATCTGCAAAAATGGCTGCTTCTGTAACAAGTCGACTTTCTTCAATCAACCCGTCCGTTAATTCGTTTAACTTCATCGCTAGCCTGTCTTTATAAGCACGAACAACAGAAGGAGCATATTGTTTCACATGTTGTGCGATAGCTGCTAACTTTTCCTTATGTGTTTCTAAGTCATAAGCTAGCTCTTGACCTTCTTGAACGCGCATACGTTTTACATCTTCTAACGCGCTTGTTAATGCTTGCAGTAGGAGCCATTCCACTTCATCATTTTCTGCGGGTACTTCTTCTACCGAAAAAACCGTTTCAAGTTTCAGTAAATCTTGTAACGTGACCTGTGATGTAAACTCATACTTTTCTTGTACTGTATCTATGAGTGAAACAAATTGATCCGCAATATCCCAATCGAACTTCAGCTCCTTAGCAACAAGGCCTTCTCCTTCGACTGTAATAAAAATTTCTCCTCGTCCACGTCGAATATATTCATTTGCTTTCTTCTTTACTTTATCTTCTAAGAATAAAAGCTGTCGCGGCATTCGAATATTGTATTCACAAAAGCGATGATTCACCGTTTTAATTTCAACAGTTACCCTCACATGATCATTCTCTGCCTTACCTCGTCCATAGCCTGTCATACTAATAACCATGGTTTCACTTCCTATCAAACATAATGTACGGTCATTATATGTATTGGGAAAAAATAAAAAGGTAATAGAGAACACTCTACTACCTTATGGATTATATCATATATTATTTTGATTTTCTTGCTAAAAAGCTGCCAGCCAGTAAAAAAGTTGGAATCGACGACATTCCGATAATTAACAGCCAATCACGAGCAGGAATCGCGACTGTATGGAAAATCATTTGCAATGGCTGATAATAAATGACCGCAATCATCAACAGTAAAGAAGACAATACGGCACCAACTAAATATTTATTTCCAAAAGGATTTCGTGAAAAGATGGAACGTTCGCTTCGGCAATCAAACACGTGAATCAGCTGCGTTAACACTAATGTAGCAAAAGCGACCGTCTGGGCGTATTCCAAATTGTCCGGATTCGCACGATAGACAATATAAAAAGCAATCAAGGTGGAAAGACCAATCAAAAAACCGCGAGAAATGATCTTCCACCCAAGCCCTCTTGCAAATACGCCTTCGTTTGGACTGCGCGGCTTTTGCTTCATCACATCATCTTCTGGTTCATCTAGACCTAAAGCCATCGCCGGTAAACCATCTGTCACTAAATTGACGAATAAGATTTGAATAGGCACCATCGGCAACGGTAGAGCACAAAGCATAGCAAAAAACATCACCAAAATTTCTCCTACATTCGAAGCTAATAAATAACGAATAAACTTCCGAATGTTTTCATAAATATTCCTTCCCTCTTTAATCGCTGATTTAATCGTCGCAAAATTATCATCCACTAATATGAGAGAGGAGGCTTCTTTGGCCACATCCGTTCCTGTAATCCCCATTGCTACCCCAATATCCGCTGTTTTAATAGCCGGGGCATCATTCACTCCATCGCCGGTCATCGCTACGATATGCCCTTTATTTTGCAGAGCCTTTACAATTTGTAGTTTGTGCTCTGGTGACACACGAGCGAACACCGCAACATCTTCCACTATTTCTTCTAGCTCTTCAAACGACAAATCATTTAATTGCTTCCCTTCAACAACCCTCTCCTTGCCCTTTAAAATACCGAGCTGCGCAGCAATCGCTTTAGCGGTCGTCACATGGTCTCCCGTAATCATCACTGTTTTAATGCCTGCTTCTCGACATTCTTTAATAGCTTGCTTCACTTCAGGACGAGGAGGATCAATCATTCCTTGCAGCCCCATAAACGTTAAGTTCTTTTCAGCTTCCTCTTCATGTAACACGACATGTCCAGCCGCTAATGGCTTATAGCCTACCGCAATCATCCGAAGAGCAAGTGAAGCTAGTCCTTCCATTTCTCGATGAACACTTGCTTGATATTCTTTATTCAAAGGAGCTGTTTTCCCATCCCACAAAATCGATTCACAGCGAGCAAACAGGACATCTGGAGCTCCTTTCGTCACAACAAAATGCTTTCCTGCTTCATCTTTTATGATGACACTCATCATTTTTCGTGTCGAATCAAACGGAAATTCCTTCACAATTGTAAATTTCTCAAACAATTGCTCTCTCGTTAACCCTGCTTTTAATGCGGCAACAAACATTGCCCCTTCCGTTGGATCGCCGTCTAACGTAAACCGATCTCCTTTTCTCACTAAATCCGCTTTATTGCACAGCATACCGAATGTTAACAATTGAAGCAATGACTTTTCCCCTTGTAAAGAAACAGCTCGTTCACCGTCTAGAAATTCTCCTTCAGGAGCGTAGCCGGTCCCTGTAACATCCCATGTCTTTCCGCCGCTCCATAGCTTTGTCACTGTCATTTTGTTTTGTGTCATCGTTCCTGTTTTATCCGAACAAATAACCGATGCACAACCGAGCGTTTCAACAGCAGGAAGCTTACGAACAATCGCCCGCTGCTTAATCATACGTTGCACACCTAGCGACAAGGCGACTGTCACTATAGCCGGCAAGCCTTCAGGAATAGCTGCAACCGCAAGCGACACCCCTGCTAAAAACATCGTATACACGTCATGTCCTTGTAACACACCTGTCAATACTACAATAACGGTTAACACAAGGGCCGTCGCAATTAAAATTTTACCAAGCTGCTCCAATCTGCGTTGAAGCGGTGTAATCATCGTTTCCGCTGTTTGAAGCAAGTGGGCAATTTTCCCCATCGCTGTATCCATTCCAGTGGCGATGACAATCCCTTTACCGCTTCCTCTCGTTACCATCGTCCCCATAAATGCTTTATTCTCTTCGTCACCAATACCATCTGCATCAAATAAAAGCGGTTCAGATGTTTTAACAGCCGGTTGTGATTCACCTGTTAAAGCAGATTCTTCAATTTCTAAACTGAATGATTCAATAATTCGCAAATCTGCTCCGATTCGGTCACCGCTTGCAAATTTTAACACATCTCCAACAACAACTTCCTTAGAGGGTATTTTTATCCATTTATTATCACGTAACACATAGACTTGCGGAGCAGACATCTCCTTTAAAGCATCTAAGGACTTCTCTGCTTTTCGTTCTTGAAAAAATCCAAGAATCCCGTTTAAAAACACAATTGCAATGATAGCAATCGCATCTACATATTCACCTAGTATCCCCGAGATAAGCGTTGCGACCAATAATACGAGCACCATAAAATCTTTAAACTGGGCAAAAAACAACAGCAACGCGGACTGTTTTTCAGCTTCTTGAAGTTCATTAAACCCATGTTTACGCTGCCTTTTCGTCACCTCATCTTTGCTCAATCCAAGCTTAATGCTTGTTTGAAGAGCATTCTCTATTTCTTGCGTCTTCATTTCCCGGAACTTCATCGAGCATCACACATCCTCTGCATAATAATAGAAAAGTGGCGGCGGGATTATTTACAGAAACAGATAATGTGCACGATCTAAGCAGTCCTCCCCCTCCTCTAACCTTGACAAGCTCCAACCATCTCTCCTCCCATACATATTCAGACTCGTCCAAAAAAATGCTATAATGAGTATGAAAAGCAGTACAAGTCTCGATTGCTTACAAGATAGTAGTTACTTCAATCAATATTTGAAAAGAGGATGTATAATATATGTCATTTGACGGATTATTTACGAAAGCGATGACAGAAGAAATCGCTTCTTTACTAAAAGGCGGCCGTATTAATAAAGTGCATCAGCCTTATAAAAACGAATTAATTTTAGTTGTTCGGGCAGGCAAGCAAAACTTCAAATTATTACTCTCTGCTCATCCAAGCTATGCAAGAGTTCAAATAACAGAAGAAGATTATGAGAATCCTAAAGAACCGCCCATGTTTTGCATGCTGCTCAGAAAGCACCTTGAAGGGTTTACGATTGAGGATATTCGTCAACATGAATTAGACCGAATCATTATTTTGGATGTAAAAGGACGTAACGAACTCGGCGATTTATCTCAAAAACAATTAATGATTGAGATTATGGGTCGTCACAGCAACATTATTTTAGTCGATCAAGAACGAAATATGATTCTCGATAGTATTAAACATGTATCCTATGCAGTAAATAGTCACCGTGCCATTTTGCCAGGTCAAGAGTATAAGCTCCCTCCTGCACAGAACAAACAAAACCCATTTACTGCTTCTACAGAAGATATTGTAAAACAACTAGATTTCAATGCAGGTAAATTAGATCGTCAGCTTGTGCAACAATTCGCTGGAGTCTCCCCTTTATTCGCTAAAGAAGCCGTTCATCTCGCTGGACTTGCTAATTCGGATACATTGCCAGGAGCTTTTCTTACATTAATCCATACACTTTCTAAGCGAGAGTACATACCTACTATGATATCGGATGGAAAAAAAGACGTGTTTTATATGCTTCCTTTACATCATCTTTCCGGTGTGGCTAAATCTTTCTCATCGCTCAGCCAAATGCTGGATCGTTTTTATTTTGGTAAGGCTGAGCGTGATCGTGTTAAGCAGCAAGGGCATGACCTTGAACGATTTATCACAAACGAAGTGGAAAAAAACCGAAAAAAAATTGGAAAGCTTGAACGAACGTTACAAGAAACCGAACGCAGTGAGCAATATCAATTATATGGTGAATTATTGACCGTGAACTTATATCAAATGACAAAGGGACTAACGGAAATTGAAGTCGTCAATTATTATGATGAAAATGAAAGTACCGTCGTTATTCCACTTAATCCACAAAAAACACCGACAGAAAACGCCCAGCATTATTTTGCTAAATATCAAAAAGCGAAAAATGCAGTCGCTATTGTTCAAGAACAAATTGAAAAAACAAAAGAGGAATTACACTACTTTGAAACGTTGCAGCAGCAGCTACAATCCGCGTCACCAAAGGATGTAGAAGAAATTCGTGAAGAGTTGCAAGAAGAAGGCTACTTACGCCAAAAACAAAAAAAAGGCATGAAAAAACCTGCCAATGCCAAACCGCAGCTTGAAACATATCACTCTACAAACGGGGATATTATTTTCGTTGGAAAAAACAATAAACAAAACGATTACTTAACGAATAAATTTGCCCGCCGCGATGAAATATGGCTTCATACGAAAGACATTCCTGGTTCACATGTTGTCATTCGCAACGAAGCACCGAGTGAACAAACAATTACAGAAGCCGCTATTTTAGCTGCTTATTATAGTAAAGCCCGACAATCAAGCTCTGTCCCCGTTGATTATACAAAGGTGCGTCATGTAAAAAAACCAAGCGGCGCAAAACCTGGCTTCGTCATTTATGAACAGCAGCAAACCCTGTTTGTTACACCAGACGAAGAAATCGTCATTCAATTAAAAAATAATGAATAATACGTAAGAGGCTGTTTTACGACGTTCTTTCTCATTCAAACGTTGTAAAACAGCCTATACATTCTTTTATTCTCTAAACAAATTCAATGACTTCATGTGCAAAACAAATGCATGGTCACTATCAGTCAAAATCCTTTTATACTTATCATCCACGTTATACTCAGCAATTAACAGCGCCATCATCATTTGCTGATGAGTCATTCCAAATATGCCGCGTGAGAATAAGTATTTCAAAAATTTCTTAGTCGACTTTCCATCAGAGTACTGTTTTTTCAAATTAAAGAGCGTGGCAAGCTTCATCACATCGACCTCTTCAGTAGTTAATATCGACTGACACGCAGCAAACACTTCTGTCAAACGTTGCTGATAGCGCTTGGAAAGAGCATGCTCATTCAAAAGCTGTTCAATGTCACGCTCTAGTATATTCTCACATACAGCTCCTTTTAATAGATAATCCCATACAACGCCTTCTCTTAACCCATGCTTACTTAAAATAAGTTGTTCATTCTGTACATAATTCATAATCGTTACAACGAATAATAAAGCACTCGGAAAGATGGCTGCCCGTTTCTTAGGGAGCCCCTCGACATCTAAACGTTCCTGCTCTGTTAACGTTCGCAGCTCTCGAAAAATAGATTGAACCCGTTCAAAGGTTAACGAATAATTATGCTGAATTGACAACGGATAACGCTTCTTAGCCCGATCGTACTTTCCAATGGTCCGCATCGTTCCGCCAACACCAATGACCGCATCAACCTCTATGTCCTTTAGCCATTCAACATGGTCTAGCAGCGCTGTAAAAGATTGCGTCATTTTTACGAGGAGCTGATCATCAATCGTATTCGCAGATTGGAATCGGTCACAAATATTTAATGAACCAACGGGTAAGCTAATTGATTGTTTCATATCCCGATTACTAACATACACAAGCTCTGTACTGCTCCCGCCAATATCAACCATTAAATAATTGTCGAGTGCAAAACCATTAACAATGCTATAGTACCCTAGATACGCTTCTTGTTGTCCGGAAATCAACTCAACTTCAATTCCGATTTGTTCTTTTATTCGTTGAATAATTTCCTGTCCATTAGCCGCACGACGTAAGGCCTCTGTTGCTACGCAAAATACTTTGTCCACTTTGTTGCGAACCGCTACATGCTGGAATCTAGTTAATACCGTCATCATTTCCTGAATTTTTTCTAGCTTTATGTAGTCACCTTTTTGTAAATTCGCCCCTAAACGAACATACGCTTTATAATCATTATCATTGACGATTTTAATTGGATTAAAATACTTCTCGCTCACTTCACAAATCACCATATGAAAGGAGTTAGAACCTATATCAATGACCGCTATCCGTTCCATATCAACCCCTCCTTAACACCTATCACAAAACACCTAATTGTTTTTAAGAGAAATTCGCTTACGTTATTATACACTACTTCTCTTTCTCTTACGTTAGGCTAGCATTTCATTTTATTAAAAATTTAGTTAAGATTCTTAAAATACTGGCTGGATTAACGAATATTGTTGATGTATACGATTTTGAACAGAATAAAAAAACGTCCTACCGTTCAATACGGTAAGACATTCTTTTTCTTTTAAGCATCAATCCAAGAAGGATCTTCTGGATTTTCACGCCATTTCGTTAGCTTTTGCAGTTCACCTTCATTAATATAGCCTTTTTCTTTCGCTACTTGTACAAGTGTCGAATAATCGCTAATCGAATGAGAAACTAACCCTTCAGCTGCTAGTTTTTCTTTTCCTTTTTCGAGCTCATATGTAAAGATCGAAACAATACCAAGTACATCACAACCAGCTTCTCTTAGTGCTTGTGCAGCTGTAATCGCACTGCCGCCTGTCGAAATAAGATCTTCTACAACAACGACTTTTTGACCCGGCTTTGCGCTGCCTTCAATTTGATTCCCTTTACCGTGCTCTTTTGCTTTCGAGCGAACATAGCACATTGGGAGATTCATTAAATCACTCACCCATGCTGCATGGGCAATTCCTGCTGTTGCTGTTCCGGCAACTAATTCCGTACCAGGAAAATGCTCTTCAATTAATTGCTGCAAGCCGCGAGCGATATCTTGACGAATAGTTGGATAAGAAAGCGTTAAGCGATTGTCGCAATAAATCGGTGCCTTCATTCCTGAAGACCATGTGAAAGGATCATTCGGCTGTAAGTACACCGCTTTAATTTCTAATAGATGTTGTGCAATAGTTTGTTTTAACATGAAATTCCCTCCCAAGCATTCTTCATCGATAAATAGGATTGTAACGGGTTATCAGCTTTCGTAATCGCTCGACCCACAACAATGAAATCTGAACCGAGCTCTCTTGCTAGTGCTGGTGTCGCAACGCGCGCTTGATCGTGCGTAGCTCCTGTTGCATTACGAATACCAGGCGTTACCGTTAAAAATTGTGAACCAATCGCCTCATGGATTCGTTTCACTTCATGAGTGGAACAAACCACACCATCCAGTCCTGCTGCATTTGTAAGAGACGCATAATGCAGGACAGCATCCTCAAGTGAACCAAGGATATTCTGTTCTTTATTCATTTGCTCTTCTGTCGTACTTGTTAATTGCGTAACCGCAATACATAGCGGTCGTTTTTGACCGCCTGTAGTCCCAGCATCTAAACCTTCTAGTGCTGCTTCCATCATTCTTTGGCCGCCAGCGGCATGAACATTGACCAAGTCCGCTCCTAAGCTAGCAAGACCTTTCATTGCCATTTTCACTGTATTCGGAATATCATGAAGCTTCAAGTCAAGAAACACATCATGTCCTTGCTCTTTTAAATATGAAACCATCGCTGGACCATTTTGATAAAAAAGCTCCATACCGACTTTTACGAACAATTTTTCGGAACCGAAAGGCTGTAAAAACTTTTTCGTTTCTTCTAGATTAGGAAAATCAAGCGCAATAATCAGCGAGTTATTCATCTTATTTCCAGCTCCTTCCGGTACATTGTGAAATATGATCAAAGCCGAGCTCATCAAGGAGCGCTGGAAGCTCATCGATAATCGTTGGACAAACAAATGGATCAACAAAGTTTGCTGTACCAACTGCCACTGCACTTGCTCCCGCATAGAAAAACTCAATCACATCTTCAGCATTCGTAATACCGCCCATACCGATAATCGGTAGAGAGGTTTGTTGACTTACTTCATAGATCATGCGAAGGGCAACTGGTTTAATCGCCGGGCCTGATAAACCGCCTGTTCTATTCGCAATAATCGGTTTACCTGTTTTTAAGTGCAGACGCATGCCGACTAATGTATTAATCATCGTTAAACCATCAGCACCGCCTGCCTCGACTGCTTTCGCCATTTCAACGATATTCGTTACATTTGGAGATAGCTTCACGTACACTGGAACGCTTGAAACGTCTCTCACCGCTTTTGTTACTTCTTTTGCTACTTCTGGATCCGTTCCGAAGGTAATCCCGCCTTCTTTTACGTTCGGGCAGGAAATATTTAATTCAAGTGCATGTACATTAGATGCCTGACTAATTTCACGCGCTACTTCCACATAATCTTCTATCTGTGAACCAGCAATATTAGCAATAATCGGCACATCATGGTTACTTAGCCATGTTAATTCCTCTGAAATGACTTTTTTCAGACCAGGATTTTGTAAACCGATTGCATTTAACATCCCAGCGTCTGTTTCCGCAACCCGCGGCGTTGGATTACCGAATCTTGGCTCAGGTGTTGTTGCCTTAATCATGATTGCACCAAGCTTACTTAAATCGTAAAACTGGCTGTATTCACGGCCAAAACCGAAGCAGCCTGATGCTGGCATAATTGGATTTTTTAATGAAAGACCTGGTAATTCAATTGACAGTTTGCTCACAGTATCACCTCTCCAGCACGGAAAACCGGTCCGTCACTACATATTTTTTTATAAGAAGATCCTTCCCCACTGTGACAAACACAAGCAAAGCAAGCACCGACTCCGCAGCCCATTCTTTCTTCTAATGACAGATAGAGGGGCTTGTCCGAATATCCCGCTTCTAACGCTTTTAACATCGGTGTTGGACCGCAAGAGTAAATCGCTTTATAGGAATCAGCTAAATCTTTCATCACATCCGTTACAAACCCTTTTGTACCATGTGATCCATCGACTGTAGCAATATAGGTTTCCCCTAAAGCGGCAAACTCACGCTCATAAAACACGGCTGATTTTGTTTCAAAGCCAAGCACATGAATCACTTGAACACCTTTAGCTACAAGCATTTGCGAAAGCTGGTAGAGAGGAGGAACACCAATTCCTCCGCCTACTAACAGCGCTGTCTCACCGCTTTCTACTGCATCAACTGGGAAGCCATTTCCTAATGGTCCAAGTACATCCACTGTTTCAGCTTCTGTTTTTTTAGAAAGCAGCTTCGTACCCTTCCCTCCTGCACGATAAATCATCGTAAAGGACTGTTCACGTTGATTAAAGGAACAGATGGAGATCGGGCGTCTTAATAACGGATCCAGACCATCGCTCGTTTTTACATGGACAAATTGACCAGGTTGTTTCATTTCTTCGACTAATTGCCCTTGTAAAGTCAACTCAAAGATGGCTGGTGCCAATTCTTTATGTGACAAGACCTTCATCGTTTCCTTTACGATCATGAAAAGCTCACCTCACGACTTTTTTCTGATTTCTCCATCGCTTCTGCAGAGAATGTCATCGATTCAATCACTCGTAGTATTGCTTCTGCCGTATCAAGTGACGTTAAGCAAGGTACACCATTTTCAACAGATTCACGGCGAATTTTAAAGCCATCTCGTTCTGGTTGTTTTCCTTTTGTTAACGTGTTGATTACAAATTGAGCTTCTCCATTACGGATTACATCGAGTAAATTTTTACCTTCTTCACCAATTTTACCAACCGTTGTAACCGGAATACCTGCTTCTGTAATGGATGCGGCTGTTCCGCTTGTTGCAATTAATTTGAAGCCAATATTGTGGAAGCGTCGCGCTAATTGCAGGGCTTCTTCTTTGTCTTTATTAGAAACTGTTAAAAGTACGGAACCGTGACCTTGAATTTTTATACCAGAAGCAACAAGGCCTTTGTATAATGCTTTTTCAAGTGTACGATCTTTCCCCATTACTTCACCCGTTGACTTCATTTCTGGTCCGAGCGTAATATCTACTCTTCTTAATTTCGCGAAAGAGAAGACTGGAACTTTTACATATACACCCGCTTTTTCTGCTACTAAGCCATTTTCGTAGCCAAAGCTTTCTAATGAGTGTCCTAAAATCACTTTTGTCGCTAAGTTTGCCATTGGGACATTCGTAATCTTGCTTAAGAATGGTACCGTACGGCTAGAACGTGGGTTTACTTCGATCACGTACACTTCACCTTGGCTAATAACATATTGAATATTTAGTAAACCAATGATGTTTAAGCCTTTGGCTAAACGTGTTGTATAATCAACAATCGTTTCTTTTTGCTGAGCTGTTAAGCTTTGTGTTGGGTAGACAGCAATGGAATCCCCAGAGTGAACACCTGCACGTTCAATATGCTCCATAATCCCTGGAATTACGACCGTTTTACCATCGCTAATCGCATCTACTTCAATCTCTTTTCCTGTTAAGTAACGGTCAATAAGAACTGGATGTTCTGGATTAATTTTCACTGCATTTTTCATATAATGTAAAAGTTCTTCCTCGTAGTAAACGATTTCCATCGCACGACCACCTAATACGTAAGAAGGACGAACTAATACTGGATAGCCAATTTCTTTTGCAATCACAACGGCTTCTTCTACAGATATTGCTGTTTTTCCTTTTGGTTGTGGAATATTAAGTTCGTGCAAAGCATGTTCAAACTTATCACGGTTTTCCGCTCGATCGATATCTTCTAATGATGTACCGAGAATTTTCACGCCTCGTTCCACTAATTGATCTGCCAAGTTAATCGCTGTTTGGCCGCCGAATTGAACGACAACGCCTTCTGGTTGCTCAAGGTCAATAACATGCATTACGTCTTCAATTGTTAGCGGTTCAAAGTACAGTTTATCTGAAATACTGAAGTCCGTTGATACGGTCTCTGGATTATTATTAATGATAATCGCTTCATAACCTGCTTCTTTAATTGCCCATACGGAATGAACCGTAGCATAGTCAAACTCAACACCTTGACCGATACGGATTGGACCTGATCCTAGAACAACAACGCTTTTCTTATCTGTGACAATCGATTCATTTTCATCTTCATATGTGCCATAGAAGTAAGGCGTTTCTGATTCGAATTCCGCTGCACATGTATCAACCATTTTATAGACAGGAACAATGCCTAATTGTTTTCTTGTTTCATATACATGTAACTCTGTCACACCTGCTAATTGAGCAATCGTTTTATCGGAAAAACCAAACTCTTTTGCTTTCCTTAATACGTCTGGATTAAATGGATCTTCTTTCACTTGTTGTTCGAAGTTGATAATTTTGTTCAGCTTATGAAGGAAGAATAAATCAATTTGACTCCACTCATGAATCGTTTCAATCGTTACGCCACGGCGAAGTGCTTCACCGATATAGAATAGACGCTCATCGCCTGCAATGCGAATTCGCTTTTCAATTAAGCCGTCTTCTAGCTCTTCTACGTTTAATCCTAAGTGATATAGACCTGCTTCAAGTGAACGAACGGCTTTTAAAATCGATTCTTCAAATGTACGGCCAATCGCCATAACTTCTCCCGTTGCTTTCATTTGCGTACCAAGCGTACGGTTTGCACTTTCAAACTTATCAAATGGCCAGCGTGGAATTTTTGTCACGACATAGTCAAGCGCCGGTTCAAAACTTGCATACGTTTTACCGGTAACTGGATTCATCATTTCATCAAGTGTTAAACCGACTGCGATTTTGGCTGCCAATTTTGCAATTGGATACCCTGTTGCTTTTGAAGCAAGTGCAGATGAGCGACTTACTCGCGGGTTTACTTCGATGACATAATATTGATAGCTATTCGGGTCAAGCGCTAACTGAACATTACATCCACCTTCAATTTTCAAAGCACGAATAATTTTCAAAGAAGTATTTCGAAGCATTTGATACTCACGGTCACTTAACGTTTGACTCGGTGCAGCGACAATGGAATCCCCTGTATGAACGCCAACTGGGTCGAAGTTTTCCATGTTACACACAACAATCGCGTTATCGTTTGCATCACGCATTACTTCATATTCAATTTCTTTAAAACCTGCGATACTTTTTTCAAGTAAGCATTGGTGTACAGGACTGCTTTTCAAACCGCCCTCTACGATTTCAATTAACTGTTCTTCGGTTTCACAAATTCCGCCGCCAGTTCCACCTAGCGTAAAAGCTGGGCGAACAATGACTGGGTATCCAATGCGTTCAACAAACGCATACGCTTCTTCTAAAGAGTGAATGATGTCACTATCTGGTACAGGCTCACCTAAATCATTCATTAATGTACGGAATAAGTCACGATCCTCTGCTTGCTCAATCGCATCAAGCTTTGTACCGAGAATTTGCACGTTGCATTCTTCTAAAATTCCTGCGTTTGCTAGTTCAACCGCCATGTTCAGTCCTGTTTGACCGCCAAGCGTTGGAAGAAGAGCATCTGGACGTTCTTTGCGAATAATTTTGCTTACAAACTCAAGTGTAATCGGTTCAATATAAACAGCATCTGCGATTTCACTGTCTGTCATAATCGTTGCCGGGTTCGAGTTAATAAGGATAACACGGTATCCTTCTTCTTTTAAAGCGATACACGCTTGTGTACCTGCATAATCAAATTCCGCTGCCTGGCCGATGATAATCGGGCCAGATCCAATCACTAAAATGCTTTTAATATCATTACGTTTCGGCATATTAAATCCCCACTTTCTTAGATGCTTCAATCATCTGCATAAATTCATCGAATAAGTAGTTTGCATCTTCTGGTCCTGGTGATGCTTCTGGGTGGTACTGTACGGTAAACGCAGGATACTGTTTATGACGAAGCCCTTCAACCGTTCCATCATTTAAAGCAACATGTGTAATTTCTAACTCTGTATTCACAACAGATTCTGTATCTACTGTGTAACCATGATTTTGAGATGTTAAGCTTACTTTCCCTGTGCGTAAGTCTTTAACTGGGTGATTCGATCCACGATGACCGAATTTTAATTTCTCTGTATCTGCACCATTCGCAAGAGCAAACAATTGATGGCCTAAACAAATTCCGAATAGCGGCACTTCTTTTTGAACTGTTTGAATCATCTCAAGCGTTTGTGTTACCGTTTTTGGATCTCCAGGTCCGTTAGAAAGCATAATGCCATCTGGATGGAAGCTTAACACTTCTTCAGCTGTTACATTGTAAGGTACAACAACCACATCGCAATTTCTGTTATTTAATTCGCGTAAAATTCCGTGCTTCATGCCGTAATCCACAAGCACAACACGCGGTCCGCGACCTGGGCTAAAATAAGCTGATTTTGTTGACACACGTTTTACTTGATCAGCAGGCAGTACCGTTGCTTTTAATTGCGAAATAATTTCCTCTGCATTTTTCTCAATGCTGCAAATCGCTCCTTTTAACGTACCGTGTTGACGGATAATTCTTGTTAGTTTTCGCGTATCGATTCCGCTGATTCCTGGAATATTCTTATTTTTCAAAAACTCATCTAATGATAATTGGTTACGCCAGTTAGATGGGAATTCAGCTGCTTCTTTCACGACAAAACCTGCAACTGCTGGAGAAACTGACTCAAAGTCATCACGATTGATTCCATAATTTCCGATTAGCGGATATGTTAATGTGACAATTTGTCCACAGTAAGAAGGATCCGTTAAAATTTCTTGATACCCTGTCATCCCTGTATTAAATACAACTTCTCCAATTTTATCAATATCACTTCCAAATGCTTCACCAATAAACACTGTACCATCTTCTAAAATAAGTTGTCTTTTCATCACTGTCCACTTCCTTTTTGCCATGCTGTCTTACCTTCAGCTATTGTTAATACCGGCCATCCAAAACATTTCATGCCGTTAAATGGTGTATTTTTTCCTTTTGATGCAAATTCCTCTGCGTTAATTTCTTGCTCTGTTTCTAAATCGAGTAACACAATATCCGCTAGTGCGCCTTCTTTTAATTGCCCGTATGGAAGTGCAAAGTTCTCAGCTGGTTTTACTGTTAAGAAATCTACAAGCTGTTGTAATGTAAGTACGCCTTTTTTCACAAGATGTGTATAAAGGAGCGGGAATGCTGTTTCTAAACCAACGATTCCAAACGGTGCTTTTTGCATACCTTGTGCTTTTTCTTCTGCTGTATGCGGTGCATGATCCGTTGCAATAAAATCGATTGTTCCATCTAATAATCCTTCGATTAGTGCTGCTTGGTCGTCAGCGCCTCTTAACGGAGGATTCATTTTATAATTTGTATCTAGCCCTGGAATGTCATCTTCACATAATAATAAGTGATGCGGTGTTACTTCAGCTGTCACACGAATGCCTGCACGTTTCGCATCGCGTACTGTACGTACGGATTCTTTCGTACTAATGTGACAAACATGGTAATGACATCCGGCTGCTTCAGCAAGTAACACGTCGCGGGCGATATGTACAGCTTCGCATACAGACGGAATGCCGTTAATGCCTTGTTGTGCGGAGAACTTTCCTTCATGAACAGAGCCGCCATTAATTAAGCTATTATCTTCACAGTGTGCAACAACCGCCATATCAAGCGCTGCTGCCTGCTTCATCGCTTCAAGCATCATGCCTGCTTCTTGTACACCTACACCATCATCTGTGAAAGCAAATGCCCCGCTTAGTTTTAGGCTTGCGAAATCCGTAAGCTTTTCTCCTGCTTGATTAACGGTGATAGCTGTATACGGTAGTACGCGCACATGTCCTGTTTCTTCAATTTTTGTATTTAATGCTTCGAGTGTTTCAACAGAATCCGGAACTGGCTTCGTATTCGGCATAGCCGCTATTGTTGTAAAGCCCCCTCTTGCTGCGGCTAACGTTCCTGTAGCAATTGTTTCTTTATGCTCGCCACCCGGCTCACGTAAATGAACATGCAGATCAACAAATCCTGGAGCAACTAACAAGCCTCTTGCATCAATAACCTTCGAACCTTCCGTTGGCAAGTTTTCTCCGATTTTTGTAATGCGTTTACCTTCTATTTCTATATCGACTTGCTTGAATTCATTATTATTGAGTAATACTCCATTTTTGATGACTGTTTTCATGTAAAGTTCCCCCTTCGAATTGTTCAAGTACATTTTTCAATACGGCCATTCTTACAAATACACCATTTTGCATTTGCTTAAAAATTCTTGAACGGCTGCATTCTACTAATTCACTATCAATTTCTACACCTCGGTTGATTGGTGCTGGATGCATAATAATCGCGTGCGGCTTCATCATTTGCTCGCGCTCTTTTGTCAATCCATATTGCGTTAAGTAATCAGCGATTTCTGCGTTGGAATCATGTCTTTCGTGTTGAATTCTAAGCAACATCACTACATCGCTTGTCGCAACCGCTTGATCAATCGCTTCATACTCCCCAAGACCGCTATTTTCATCAAACCATTCTGGTGGACCTGAGAAAACAACCTTCGCTCCGAGACGCGTAAGCGCAATCGCATTAGATCGTGCCACTCGACTATGCGTTATATCACCAATTATCGAAATTTTCAATCCTTTGAATGTATTAAATTCCTGTTTAATGGTCAATAAATCGAGCAAAGATTGAGTTGGATGATGTCCGCAGCCATCTCCCGCATTAACAATTGGAATATTTAACTGCTTCCCAAGTAATTGCTCGAAATAATGATCTTGCTCATGTCGAATCACCAAAGCTTGAACACCGATAGATTCTAATGTTCTCGCTGTATCATATAGTGTTTCCCCTTTCAGCACACTTGAAGCACCTGCATCAAATGGAATCACTTCTAAACCTAGTTTGCGTTCAGCCATTTCAAAGCTTGACTTTGTACGTGTGCTCGGTTCAAAGAATAAATTAGCTACCATCGTTTGCTGCTGTGGTCTCCATACTGCGCCGTTGGCAAACTGCTCGGCTTCTGCAAGAATATGCTCCATTTCAGAAATCGTTAACTCGTTCATTGTTAATAATCTTTTCATTGATCCTGCTCCTCCCACAATTTTGTGAGGCAAGGTAGTTTTTATACAAAAAACACCCCGCCAGTTAAGGACAGGGTGTGGGCTAGAAAGACGTGGTAGAAAAAAGTATCTACCTACTGTCTTTACTGCGAACACCCTTTTAAGCCTCTCTGGACTTCTTTTAAAAGGTGGTTAGTTATTCTATTACGTCTTATTATAGTATTACATTATTGTTCAAACATGTCACCATTATTTTTTTCACGACCTGGTAATACAAGGTTAAGGACTACTCCAACAATTGCCGATAAAGCCATACCCGATAATTGAACATTACCTGGTAAGTTAATGAATGCTCCCCCGATTCCTAAAACAAGTACGACAGAAGCAATCATTAAATTACGTTTTTGGTCAAAATCTACTTTATGATCAATCAGCATTCTTAATCCGCTTGAAGCGATAATTCCAAATAACAGGATTGAAACTCCGCCCATAACAGCTCCTGGAATCGAACTAATAACCGCTGACACTTTACCAACAAAGCCGAATAATAAAGCAGTCACAGCTGCACCACCGATGATATACACACTAAATGCTCGTGTCATCGTTAGCACACCGATGTTTTCACCGTAAGATGTAAGCGGAGGCCCTCCGATAAATGATCCGATCATAATCCCTGCACCATCCCCTAAAATGGAACGATGTAAGCCTGGCTTTTCAAGGAAGTTTCTACCGACTACTTTACTTAATACCATTTGATGTCCGATATGCTCGGATAAAGTAACGATGACAACTGGAATCATAATGGCAATCACAGACCAAGAGAAAACCGGTGTGTATGTTACAAATGGAATTAAAAGATCGGGTGCTGCAATCCATTCTGCTTCTTTAATTCCAGTAAAATCAACGATTCCTGCATATACAGAGCAAGCATATCCAACAATAATCCCTACCAAAATCGGAATGATGCTAAGAAAACCTTTAAAAAATACGTTACAACAAATGATTGTGATTAGAGTAATAAGGGCAATCATAATATGAGTTGTACTGTAAACAAGTACTTCGGCACTTGAATCTTCGTACATCGCCATTTTTACGGCTGTACCTGCTAAACTTAAACCGATGACCATAATAACGGGTCCTACAACAACCGGCGGTAATAAGTTCATTAACCATCTAATACCCACTTTTTGTATAATTAAAGCAACAACTCCATACAATAGGCCGGCCGCAAAGCAGCCAATCATCGCTGCCTCTGGTCCACCTAATGCTTTCGCTGCAAGAATTGGTGTAATAAAAGCGAATGAAGATCCGAGATAAGCGGGAATTTGTCCCCTTGTAATTAATAAGTACGCTAATGTTCCAAGACCGCTTGATATTAAAGCAACTGCTGGACTAAGCCCCACTAGGACAGGCACTAAAACCGTTGCTCCAAACATCGCGAATAAATGTTGTAAACTTAATGTAATCCATTGTCCTGCTTTCGGGACATCCTCGACATCTAACAAGACATCTCTTTTTGTTTCTTTCATGATGTAATCCTCCTAGTATGCTGCAACAATCTCTGATGTCATAAAAAACCCTCTTTGTTTATTTACAAAGAGGGTTACCTAGAATGAGCAATCGCATGCACTGAGTACACATTCTAAGATTGTGACCCCCTTTGTCAGCCTCTCTGGACTGCCTGTTAAAAGGGAATATTTTATTTTTCTAGTATACTTACTTGATCGATATCATCAATTTCTGTTAACGTAACAGAAATTTTCTCTGATTGAGATGTCGGTACGTTTTTCCCAACGAAATCGGCGCGAATCGGCAATTCGCGATGACCGCGATCAACAAGAACTGCGAGTTGAATTTGTGAAGGTCTGCCAATATCAACTAGAGCATCTAATGCCGCTCGCACTGTGCGACCCGTAAATAATACATCATCTACTAAAACCACCGTTTTATCCGTAATATCCACGTTGATATCTGAACCTTTTACTAATGGTTCACCGTCAGTTGTCTTCTTCGACAAATCATCGCGATACATGGTAATATCAATTTCGCCAATTTGGATGGCTTTGCCTTCAATCTGCTGAATTCGTTCAGCAAGGCGGTTAGCTAAGTAAATACCGCGTGTGCGAATGCCTATTAACACACAGTTTTCAATACCTTTGTTTTTCTCGATAATTTGGTGAGCAATTCTCGTTAGTGCTCTGCGTATAGCTTGTTCGTCAAGGACGATTGCCTTTTCCTTCAAACTAGCCACCTCCATCCATTTTATATGATGGACACTTTAACAAAAAAATTCTCATACCTTCAAAAGGCATGAGAATTTTGTAACATCCGTAATGGGCACTCCTATCCCATTACTCATTCCGTTACCTTCTCAGCCTCTCTGGACTGTGTTAAAGGTTCATTAAGTTATTATTATAGTAAAACGTTTGTGTAGTATTGTCAATTACTTTTTCGTAAATAATCGAGTAATTCAACAAAATCTTGAGGAAGTGGTGCCTCGAATTCTAAATATTCTTGTGTACGAGGATGCACAAATCCAAGTAACCCTGCATGAAGCACTTGTCCATTGAATTTCAACGTTTTCTTCGGACCATATTTTGGGTCACCCGCAAGCGGAAAACCAATATACTTCATATGCACACGAATTTGATGCGTTCTTCCTGTTTCAAGCTGACATTCTACTAATGTATGAGCTTTAAAACGCTCAATCACACGGAAATGAGTAACGGCATGCTTCGAATTCTCCTCCGTAACGGTCATGCTTTGGCGATCTTTTTTATCACGACCAATTGGTGCGTCAATTGTTCCATAATCATGAGGAATAACCCCGTGAACAACCGCTTGATATTTACGCGTCACCGTTTTATCTACTAATTGCTGGACAAGGCTTTCATGTGCTACATCATTTTTGGCTACCATAAGTAAGCCGGATGTATCTTTATCAATTCTATGAACGATTCCAGGGCGCATCACCCCGTTAATGCCAGATAAGTCTGTACAATGAGCCATTAAGCCATTTACAAGTGTACCGGAATGATGTCCAGGCGCTGGATGCACGACCATCCCTCTTGGCTTATTAACGACTAGTACATCCGCATCTTCATAATAGATATCTAAATCCATCGGTTCAGCAACGACATCTAGCTCCTCAAGTTCTGGAATTGTAATTTCAACGAGGTCTCCTGCACTGCATTTATAATTAGTTTTCACAACAGATCCATTTACGAGCACATGCTGCTCTTTAATCCACTGCTGAATTTGCGTGCGTGATCCTTCTTGATTTAACGTTGATAACGCTTTATCAATCCGTACTCCTTGTAGTGTTTCATCTATGCTGTATTGCAATTTATCCATTTTTTTTCTCCTTAGCGAGTTTTTCTTCTAATATCATGTAAATAATAAGTAGTCCGACTCCAATCGTTAACGCGGCATCTGCTACATTAAAGATTGGGAAGCTATAGGTAAAAATATACGTATGTACAAAATCAACTACCTCTTGACGAAATACGCGGTCGATAAAATTCCCAATGGCCCCGCCGAGCATAAAAGCTAATGAAACACCGATTAAGACGCTTTGCTTCGCCATTTTCTGTATGTAATAAACAAGAGCAATTACAACACCAACTGTAATTATATAGAACAACCACATTTGTCCTTCTAGTATTCCCCATGCAGCCCCGCGATTTCGATGTGAAGTAATATACAAAAGATTTTCAATTACTTCAATGCTGTCACCATACTCCATCTTTTTGACAATCATCCATTTTGTCAGCTGATCCATTACAATTACAAAAAGGGCAATTACGTAATACCGCATCACACTTCCCCCAAACTAATTCAATCTTTACTTATGCATTGTAGCATAAACAACGATTTCATGGCGAATGTGAACAAGAAAAGCTCAAGACACTCTAGTCAGTCCATTAAATCGCTTATCATTTCTATCCACCAACAAAAAGACGTTGCAGATATATCCTCTACAACGCCTTTCCATATTACTCTGCTCCACACTTAACAGGCAATAAGCCCCTCACTGATGGAAGTTTCACTTTATATCACTGTGACTCTTGTGTTTTAATCAACTCATTATAAAAGGTAGCTGTTGATGTTGTAATATAAGGAATTAACCATAAGAATCCGATTCCAAATGTAATTACAGAGAGAATCCCCCATCCGATAAAACTTAAATGAAGCAAGAAATATTTCCACTTATATCCTTTCATTCGCACTTTACTTTCCGTAATGGCCTCTAAAATTGAATATTCCGGATGATCCTTTAACAAGAAAAATGTTTGGGAATAAGAAAATTGTTTAATAATACCTGGAATAATAAATAATAAGGTCCAAAGAAAAACAAAAATGCTTACTACAATTGACGTTCCGATTAATTTCAACGACTTTTTCCAATCAGCATAAATCGCAAACACTTGCGATAACCTAGCTCCTTCTAGACGAGCAATCGAAAGATAAAACCAATACACCGCAACCGATAATGGAATCAAAAGAAGGGACACAATAATATTTGCTATACTCGCTTGCCATGCTACCTCGGCTGACCCCTCACTTACCTCACTTACCTCCCATCCTCCACCAAATAGAAGGGATATAACATTTGGAACAATGGTAAAAATCAGAAATGTAAGAAAGGAAAGAAGAACACAAAGCCCCCAATTTCCTTGTAAGGCACCTCGCGCTTGTTGCTTAATAGCTGAAATTTTCATCTGTATTCGCCTCCTCGAAGTCTGTCTATAACAAAGTATGTAAAAAGGAGAAAAAAAAGAATAGAGCACGTTCAAAAATATTGTTTAATAAAAGCTAAAAAAAGAACTAGACCCGATAGAAGGTCTAGTTCTCTAAAAAATTATTGATTGACATAATGTTCTTTTACAACTGTTGCACAGCGTGGACATAATGTTGCATGCTCTTCCACTTCACCAACCGCTTCAGACACATTCCAGCAACGATCACATGTTTCACCGTTCGCTTTTGAAACAACAATGGCCGCATATTCTAGTGTAACTGCCTCTTGAGGAGCCTCAGATACATCACCTGCTACTTCGAATTGTGAAACGATGAATAATTGCTCCATTTTTTCTTCAATGCTAGCAAGCAGGTTTTTCACATCTTCCTTCACATACACTGATACTTTCGCATTTAACGACTTACCAATTACTTTTTCATTACGCGCTTCTTCCAATGCTTTTAACACATCATTGCGCAAGTTCATAAACATATTCCATTTTTCTTCAATCGCTTCTGCTCCATCGATTGAAAGCTCTTCAGGCATTAACGTTAATTGAACGCTTGCTTCTGTTACACCTGGAATAAACGCCCATACTTCATCCGCTGTATGAGAAAGAATTGGTGAAACAAGTTTCGTTAAGCTTACTAACGCTTCGTATAGTACCGTTTGAATCGCTAAACGATCTCGCCCATTCGGTGCTTCACAGTATAAAATATCTTTTGCATAATCAAGATAGAATGAACTTAAATCTTGTGTACAGAAGTTATTGATAAGATGATAAATTGTCGCAAATTCATAGTTCTCATATGCTTGTTTCGTATTTTTAATTAATTTATTTAATTTCACTAACATGTATTGATCGACTTCACGTAAGTCAGCGATCGCTACTTTATCTGTTTCTGGATTAAAACCGTCTAGGTTTCCTAATAAGAAACGGAATGTATTACGGATTTTACGGTATACTTCCGCCACTTGTTTCAAAATAGCATCCGATACACGAACATCTGCTTGATAATCTACAGATGCTACCCATAGACGTAAAATATCAGCACCTAATTGATTCATAACTTTTGCCGGGATAACGACATTCCCAACCGATTTACTCATTTTACGGCCTTCACCATCTAAAGCAAACCCATGACTTAATACACCTTTATATGGTGCTTTGCCTGTCACTGCAACCCCTGTAGAAAGAGAAGAGTTAAACCAACCACGATATTGGTCAGAGCCTTCTAAATATAAATCTGCTGGACGTTGCAGCTCATCGCGCTCCTCTAAAACGGCTTGATGGGAAGAACCAGAGTCAAACCAAACATCCATAATATCTGTTTCTTTTGTAAACACGCCATTTGGGCTGCCTTCATGCGTAAACCCTTCAGGAAGAAGGTCTTTCGCTTCACGCTCAAACCACACGTTTGAACCATGCTCACGGAATAATTCTGATACATGATTAATCGTTTCGTCTGTGATAATCGGTTCACCATTTTCCGCATAAAACACCGGAATCGGAACACCCCATGCACGTTGACGAGAAATACACCAATCGCCACGATCACGAACCATATTATAAAGACGCGTTTCTCCCCACGCTGGCACCCATTTTGTTTCAGCAATCGCTGTTAACAAGTCTTCACGGAAATCTTTAATCGATGCAAACCATTGAGCCGTTGCACGGAAAATCGTCGGCTTCTTTGTGCGCCAATCATGTGGATAAGAATGCGTGATAAAGCTCAAGTTTAGCAACGCCCCTGCTTCTTTTAATTTTTCTGTAATTGGTTTATTTGCTTCATCATAGAATAATCCTGCAAATTCACCAGCTTCTTCTGTCATAACACCTTTTTCATCTACTGGACAAAGAACATCTAAACCATATTTTTGACCAACGATAAAGTCATCTTCCCCGTGTCCTGGTGCCGTATGAACACATCCTGTACCAGCATCTGTTGTAACGTGCTCACCTAGCATTACTAATGAATCGCGGTCATATAGTGGATGTTTCGCTACGACACGATCTAGCTCTGCACCTTTTACCGTTTGAATAACTTGTGGGTTTTCCCAACCAATCGCCGTCGTTACAGACTCAAGTAATGCTTCGGCAACTAAATATTTCTCACCAGCAGCTTCTACAACAACATATTTCAATTGCGGATGAACAGAAATTCCTAAGTTAGCAGGCATTGTCCAAGGCGTTGTCGTCCAAATGACAATTTTGACACCTTCTTCAACGATCCCTTTTCCATCACGTACTTCAAATGCAACATAGATAGAAGCCGAACGTTTATCTTGATACTCAATCTCCGCTTCAGCAAGCGCTGATTCACTTGAAGGAGACCAATAAACAGGTTTTTTCCCCTTATAGATATAGCCTTTTTTCGCCATATCACCGAACACTTTAATTTGTTGTGCTTCATATTCTGGCTTTAATGTAATATACGGGTTTTCCCAATCTCCACGAACACCTAAACGCTTAAATTGTTCACGTTGATTATTAATTTGCTCATAAGCGTACTCTTCACAAAGCTTGCGGAATTCAGCTACACTCATTTCTTTACGTTTGACACCTTTTTTCGTTAATGCCGTTTCAATTGGTAAACCGTGCGTATCCCATCCTGGTACATAAGGGGCATGAAAACCGTTCATCGATTTAAAGCGAACGATAAAATCTTTTAAAATTTTATTCAACGCATGACCCATATGAATATCGCCATTTGCATAAGGAGGGCCATCATGCAAGATAAATAACGGGCGCCCTTCTGTATGCTGTTGCACTTGTTTGTAAATATTCGCTTCTTCCCATTTTGCTTGAATTTCCGGTTCACGCTTCGGTAAATTCCCACGCATCGGAAATTCTGTTTTTGGCATCAATAACGTATCTTTATAATCCATGTATATATCCTCCATCTGTATTTAGACAATTTTCTGAAACAATGACAGGGCAAATAAAAAAGCCTCCTCATCCCTAGTAAAGGGACGAGAAAGCTTGGATTCCCGCGGTACCACCCTGGTTAGATTACTCTTCTAAAAAGCAAGAGCCATCCTCTTTGAGCATTCATAACGTGAATGTAACGCCTTGTTTACTAGCAAAATTGCGTTCAACTTGGAACTCTAGGGTGATCTTCTATTCTTCTCTTATTTCCGGGCTCCCACCATCCCCGAATCGCTTAAATAAGATTTTGAAGAAATATACTGTCCCCGTCATCGTCTACTTAATTATCTAAATGGTTTTGTTAAAAAATTATATGCGAAATACGTACTACTCGTCAAGGAATCGTTTAATTTTCTTCTTTCATTCCATCATTTATTTCAATTTCAGTTGCATCTACTTCATATTCAAGAAGGTGATCCCAATCCTCATTATCTAATAAATCAAGCTGTGCTTCGACAAGCATTTTAAAGCGCATGCGGAACACTTTCGATTGCTTCTTGAGCTCTTCGATTTCAACTGCTATTTTACGCGCCTTAAGTAACGAATCGTTGACAATTCGATCCGCATTCTTTTCAGCTTCTTTAATAATCAATTTTGCTTCTTTTTGCGCATTACGCTTCACTTCTTCCGCTGCTTCTTGAGCAACAAGAATCGATTTATTAAGCGTACCTTCAATATTTGTAAAATGCCCTAGGCGTTCGTATGTTTCTTCTAATTTTTGTTCAATTTCTTTCTTTTCTCGTAAAACGAGCTCATAATCTTTAATAATTTGATCAAGAAATTCATTTACCTCATCTTCATCATACCCACGAAACACTTTACTAAACTCTTGATTATGTATATCCATCGGAGTTAAGGGCATTAAGGGCACCTCCAAAACAAATTCTTCTCTCTATGATTCGACAAATATCTATAAAATCCCTTTCGCTAAACGATTATTTCTTCTTACCGATTAGCACTTTCCACTTGTCTTTTTTTGTTTTCCCATCAATCGAAATAATCTTACATCGACCAAATCCTCTAACCGAAATCACATCTCCGACTTGGCAGTCCTCTGAAATTTTTTCTGTTTGCTTAAAATTCAATTTCACTTTACCAGCCGCAATCAATGCCTGAGCCTTTTGTCGTGATAGATTCAAAGCCGTTGCAAGTACCGTATCAAGCCTTAAAGAGCTAACAGTTAAATAGTGCTCCACCCAATTCTCATCTACTTGAATAATGTGTGAAAATGGGCGTTTCTTAATCGTTATTGTTGCTTTGCCGACTTTTTCAAGATTAGCCATTAAATACGTATCGATTTCTTCAGCCGCAACAAACTGAACCTCGTCATCTTTTATGAGAATATCACCAAATTTTTCGCGCTTTAATCCGAGCGACATAAGCGTTCCAAGTACATGACGATGTTCAAGTGTAATAAATTTTTTAGGATAAGAGATTTCATAGAGACTGAGTTGAAAGTCGCTTAATTCCGGGGAAAAGTAGTCTGGAAATAATAACGCTCGTCGACGTTCTACCGTATCAGCACCACCATAAAATTGCAAGTTAACATCCTCATCACGTCCTAACAAAGAAAGGACAATTTGCTGCTGACGCGGATCAAGAAAGTCTGTAAGCTTCGGTGCATAAGAATTCTTCACTTGTTGAATCCAACTCGCAGCTCCATCGATAAACTCCTTTTCCTCCGGTCTAAAATGTTGATAAATACTCATGTACAACTCCCTATGTATGTTCATGATTGACAATGTAAAAATGGTATGCGTCTATTGCAGACTACGCACGTCTACTCTAAAGAGTACATCACTTGTCAGCTAATCCAATTAGCAAGTTGAAACACGCCTGATTTCGCAAGATTTAAAACAAGTATCGCCACGATTGGAGAAATATCAATCATTCCCAGCGGTGGAATAAATTTGCGGAACTGTTCTAAATACGGCTCACAAACTTTAGCAAAAAACTGACCGACAGCTGACTCTCTAGCATTCGGGAACCATGACATTAAAATATAAATAATTAATGCGATAGAATACACTTCAATAAGTGTTACAAATAAACTTAAGATTAACCCCATAAAATACTACCACCTCGTTTCCTCATCTTCCTCATCGAATCCGAAACCAGTAATGTTTCCGGAAACATCGACGTTAGCAGGAGTACATAAAAAAATATCTGTTCCTATTTTTTGAATATCCCCATTAATTGCATAAACGGTACCACTTAGAAAATCAACGATACGCTTTCCTTGATCACGCTGAATTCGTTGTAAATTCACAACAACCGCTCGCTTATTATTTAAATGATCGGCTACTTCCTGTGCATCCGCATAAGCACGAGGTTCCAATAATACTACTTTAGAAGATTTTTGTACGCTTTGCAAACTTACGATATTATTATTCGATGCATTAACAGGAGCTGGTTTCGAGGTCTTAACCACTTTTGGCTCTTCAACCTCTTTCTCTACCACTTCTTCCTTATACTCATACTCATCATCTAACGCAAAATAAGATTTGAATTTTGATACAATCGACATTCGCGTACCTCCTTAAGATTCTTCGCCTACCAATGCAGTACCTATTCGAATCATCGTTGCTCCTTCTTCAATCGCAATGACAAAATCATTAGACATTCCCATTGATAACTCTGTACACGGTGCATGAGCAAGCTCAGCCTCCTGAATCTGCATTTGAAGTTCTTTAAGTCCTCGGAAGCATGTTCGCAATGCTTGCTCATCATCTGTTAGCGGCGCCATTGTCATCAACCCCGCTACAATGATTCGGTCATACTCCGCTAATTCTTGAATAAACGGGAGCACTTCACTCGGTTTAAGTCCATGTTTAGATTCTTCACCAGAAACATTCACCTGCACTAAACATTTTATCGGTTCATTTGCTCGTTTTTGAATCTCTGCCGCTAAAGAAATTCTATCCAATGAATGAATATAGGCAATTTTATCAATAACGTTCTTCACTTTACGTGTTTGTAATGATCCTATATAGTGCCAATTTGGCCTGTCCTGTAATACTTCATATTTAGTTAAAAGCCCTTCGTCACGGTTTTCTCCTAAGTCCTCAATTCCCGCTTCGAGAGCTTCCTTTGCCCGCTCTGTTGTTACGTATTTCGTAACAGCAATTAGCGTAACCTCCTCACGTTTCCTGTTGCTACGCGCGCATGCCTCTTGTATTTGTTCTTCGATGTGTACTAATTTATCTGCAACTTTCACAGCTACGTTACTCCTCCTTCCAACCAATAAAGCTCATCAAACGACCTGTACGTCCTTTATCACGTCGATGTGAATAAAATAAATCATCATGACAGCTTGTACAATAGGTTGATATATCAATCTGATGTTTTGGAACTCCGGATTTTTCTAATATGATAGCGTTTAAATGCTTCAAATCTAATTGATACTGTCCTTCACTGATTAAATTATATGGCTTTTCGTCATATTCTTCCAGCAATTTTTGCACACGGTGGATAACTTTATCATCTACAATATAACAATTTGAACAAATCGAAGGTCCAATCACAACAAAGATTTCGTTTGCTGATATCCCCTCTCCTTGCCAAGCTTTAATCATTTTACCGGCGATTTCACCCACCGTCCCTTTCCACCCAGCATGTGCCGTTCCGATAAAGCCTTGTTTCGGTGCATAAAACAATAATGGCACACAATCCGCATAACAGAGAGTCAGCAATATATTTTTCTCTGATGTATAAAACCCGTCTGTCCTTTTGAAGCTAGATTCATATTCGCTCGCTCCTCTGCCTACATCTGAACGACCGATTCGTTGAATATAGGTTTCATGCGTCTGCTCTGCACCAACCCAACAATTCAATGAAAATGAAAGATCCTCTGCCAAAAGACAGCGATTGGCCTGCACATCTACGAGACGATCATCAACGTGAAAGCCAATATTTAGCGTTTGATACTCTTTTTGACTCACTCCGCCATTTTTCGTCGTAACCCCCGCAACAAGGTTAGGATCTTTTTTAGTCCATGAGTCAATAAGCAAATATCGATCTTTGATTAAAGTAAATGGTTCTCTCATATATTATTCCTCATTATTTTTTATTTAGTGTACCACATTTATCAATCAATCGCTCATGTTAATACTGATCATCGGGCATTTCTGTTTGAAACAATAACTGGTGCTCAACGAGAATAACATCCGTTCCAATTTTTTTAATTTTATGCCATGGAATGACGATTTCTTGATCGCGCCCAAGTAATCCCATCCATCTGCTACTGTTAGAAACAACAATCGCTTCAATTTTACCAGTAGTTGTATTAATTTCTAAATCAGTCATATTTCCTAGCTTTTTTCCGTCTGCTATATTAACAATATCTTTAATCTGAAAATCAGAAATTCTTGTCAACGAACATCAGCTCCATTTCATTGATGTACCTGTTGATTTATATATATGATAAGACAAAGGCTCCCATGAAACATAATCGATGAAAAAGAAGAATATGTTCAATAATATGGTTCATTCAACTCAATCATGTCATATAAAGTGAAACTTCCATCAGTAGGGTCTTACTGCCCATTGAGTGTGGGATAAAGTGAGGGTTGGTGATTTTTTACTCCTATTCGCTCTGGCCCCATATATAAATGAACCAAAATAAAAAGCCCGCTACATAGCTTGCTGAGCAAAGGGTAAAGAAGAGCTTCTTTACCCAGTTTGGCAAGCTTGTAACGCGCTTAATGTTGGATATTTTTATTCATTTGTTTAATGGCCGCTTTTTCTAACCGAGAAACTTGCGCCTGTGAAATGCCGATTTCCTCAGCTACCTCCATTTGCGTTTTTCCCTGAAAGAATCGTTTACGTAAAATCATTTTTTCGCGCTCATTTAAGCGGCGCATGCCTTCGTTCACAGCAATTTCATCAATCCACGTACTATCTTTGTTTTTCTCATCACTTAACTGGTCGAGTACATAAATTGGATCCCCGCCGTCATTATAAATCGGTTCAAACAAAGAAACAGGATCTTGGATCGCATCTAGAGCAAAGACAATTTCCTCATGGGGTACCTCCAACACTTTTGCGATTTCTTCTGCTGTTGGCTCACGAAGCGTTTGGCTTATGAGCTTTTCTTTTACTTGCAAAGCTTTGTAGGCGATATCCCTTAACGAACGAGACACACGAATTGGATTATTATCACGTAAGTAACGTCTAATTTCACCAATAATCATGGGTACAGCGTACGTTGAAAATTTTACATTTTGACCGAGGTCAAAGTTATCAATGGACTTCATTAACCCTATACAGCCTACCTGAAATAGATCATCTACATATTCCCCGCGATTATTAAAGCGTTGAATGACGCTCAAAACGAGCCTAAGATTCCCATTTACCAGTTTCTCTCTTGCTGAAATATCGCCATCCTGCATTTCTTTAAAGAGTACTCTCATTTCATCATTCTTTAAAACCGGTAATTTCGATGTATCAACACCGCAGATTTCAACCTTATTACGAGACAAATTTATTCCCTCCTCACAGGAGCGCTGTACAAACATCAGTATCTCCGCGGGAGGGAAAAATATGCACTTGTTTGTCGTCGAAACATGTCAGTTTAGCTAAAGAATATTGATTACATCAATATTTATCAGCATTAGAAAAAATTTTTACACCATTTTATTAAACTCTTTTCGAAGCCGCTTAATAATTCGTTTTTCCAAACGGGAGATATAAGATTGAGAAATACCAAGCATATCTGCTACATCCTTTTGAGTCTTCTCCTCTTCACCTGCTAGTCCAAAGCGCAGCTCCATAATTTGCTTTTCACGGTCCGATAGTTGGGTTAATGCTTTCGTCAATAAATTTCGATCAACATTCGCTTCTAAATCTTTCGTAATAATATCTTCCTCTGTACCTAATACATCTGATAGCAGAAGCTCATTCCCATCCCAATCAATATTTAATGGTTCATCAAACGATACTTCTGAACGAATTTTATTGTTTCTTCGTAAATACATGAGAATTTCATTTTCAATACATCTCGATGCATAGGTGGCTAATTTAATTTTCTTCTCTGGATTAAACGTATTAACCGCCTTAATTAACCCAATCGTTCCGATGCTGATAAGATCCTCAATATTAATGCCTGTGTTCTCAAATTTACGAGCAATATAGACCACAAGTCTTAGGTTACGTTCAATTAAGATGGAACGAGCCGCCTCATCTCCCTTTGGTAACTTATTAATCAAGATTTCTTCTTCTTCTTTTGATAGGGGCGGTGGCAGCGCTTCACTTCCGCCTATATAAAAAACCTCATCTGTTTTGAGCCCTAATTTAAATAATAATTTGTACCACAAGTACGTTATACGAAGAATAAATTTCCTCAAAATAATTCTCCCTTCTACACTTAGACTTTGTTATTGAACGCGATTATGGTGTATTCCATATGTGGATTGATGAACAACTTTGTTACATGACACATCCATTAACGATATTTTGTAATAAAAATGAGACTCATAGACTACCGCCCTATGAAGCATTCGGAACAGGAATGCCTGTCAACATTTTCGGATGCACAATACATTGATACGTATTCTCTGCCGAAAGCTGCTGCAAAGTGAACGACACAAGGCCACGTTCTACTTCGTATACTTTTTCATCATACTGAATGCGCAAAGAATCTGGTTTAATAGCAGTCAGTAATTGATGACTCTGTCCAACTACTTTATAAGGAATCACGCGAATTCGTTCAGCCCAGGTGTAGTTCGTCATTTCACCTTCTTGCAGCATAGTATCAGGATTTTCAAAAAGCTCCAACATATCAGCCGGGATATGTGACTCCTGTCCAACAATTGACACAATCATGACCGGGGAGCGACTAATCGGATCATACAGCTGATTCCCGCTATCAATGAGACCTTGAAATTCAGCTTTAAAGTCAGCTACCTCAACCGTTACCGTCACTATCTGGTCATAGTTGAGTTTCGTCATTTCCATTCCATCAAGCATTCGTTTTGAAAACTGCCACGCGAGTGGAAAACCAAGCGCCACAAACAGCCAGCTCATCGGATCACCGAAGCGATTCATGCCCGTTTGTGTACTAGTAGACATTTCTGCCACTTGAAACGAGAAGAAATAATGGAGTCCAAGTAAAATTCCTCCTGATAAAAAGGTCACAAAATACAGTGTCATAAGTGTCTTCAAAAAGAGTTTTAAACGAATAAAGCCAAATACAGTCAACACCATAAAGACGGAAAATAATAATTTCATATAGATGTTATCAGTCAAAGCAGAATATGAAGTGAATGCCAACGCGATAATGAAGGAACCGACTAAACCACCTGCTACCAGCCGCCATAACGGTACTCGTCGCTTTAAGATAATCGCAGTCCAATACAAAAGAAGACAGTCGAAAAGCCAATTTAATAGCCAAATGATATCCACGTATACTGTCAAGCCGTCCACTCCTTTCGAAGGAAAAGGGGCGGAACTCCGCATCTTTTTACATCACCTTCAAGTTAGGGGAACATTTGATGTATCCTAGGGCTTTTAGTGGTGCATGCTTACGTTCACGCCGCCTTTATTCTTCCACTTCATTTTTCATAATCATGTAGATCACCCTTGTTGATGATCTATCGTTCTTGAAAAGAGTATAACGTACCTGCTTTGCGAAAGTGTGTCACTTTTTGTGCTGAAATTGTAAAAGTTTTTCAACCTTTTTGTTGAAAAAACACTATAAGTATTCGTTCTTTTTTTCAGAGAGAAGCATAGCTCCAAAAAAAGTCTAAAACTAAAGCATGAGGGACTAGAAAAAAATCGACAATACTTGTAGATAAACAAAAAAGATTCAAAGGCTACATAAAATCGTAACCTTTGAATCTTTTTCAATCATTATTCCTTAACGACGTTTATTACGGTTGCGAAGGAATGTTGGAATATCTAATGTTTCTTCCGCTTGAGTATTTACACTGCGAACCGGTGGCTCATGTGTTTCTTCTCGTTTCACTTCACGCTTCATAGTCGGCTGTGATGGCTGTTGAGATTGTGGTTGTGGTTGTGTTCTCGGTTGCTGTTGTCCAAATGAAGGACGTGTAGGCTGACGTAATGGTTGCTCTACCTCATTGAAGCCTGTTGCAATAACCGTTACAACGATTTCATCTTTTAAATTCTCATTAATGACCGAACCAAAAATCATGTTTACCTCTTGATCAGATGCAGTCGCTACAATATCAGCTGCTTCCTGAACTTCAAATAAACTTAAATTCGTACCACCTGTAATATTCATAAGCACACCTTGTGCACCATCAATGGATTTTTCAAGCAATGGACTGGAGATTGCTTTTTTCGCAGCTTCTGTTGCACGATTTTCTCCAGAGGCAATTCCAATTCCCATAAGAGCAGAGCCTTTGTTTGACATAATCGTCTTCACATCGGCAAAATCGAGGTTAATCAAACCTGGTGTAGCAATCAAATCTGAAATACCTTGTACCCCTTGACGAAGAACATTATCCGCTTCACGGAATGCTTCAAGCATCGGTGTACTTTTATCAACAATTTCCAAAAGACGATCATTTGGAATAACAATTAACGTGTCTACCGATTCCTTCATCGCTGAAATGCCGCCTTGGGCCTGTGTCGCACGCTTGCGTCCTTCGAATGTAAATGGACGAGTAACCACTCCAACCGTTAGAGCTCCTAAATCTCTTGCAATTTGCGCAATAACTGGAGCTGCACCAGTCCCTGTTCCGCCGCCCATACCAGCAGTAACAAACACCATATCTGCACCACGAAGAGCTTCTTCGATTTGTTCTTTACTTTCTTCGGCCGCTTTCTTCCCAACCTCTGGATTCGCACCGGCACCTAATCCACGTGTTAGTTTACCGCCGATTTGCATCTTTACTTCTGCTTTAGATAGATTAAGAGCTTGAGCATCGGTGTTCACAGCAATAAATTCTACACCTTGCACTCCATGCTCAATCATACGGTTCACAGCATTGTTTCCGCCGCCGCCAACACCTATAACTTTTATCATTGCTAATTGTTCTAAATTAGAATCAAACTCTAACATGACAAGCCTCCTATTTTGACGAAATTCCCTTTTTCTTTGTTTTATTCAAAAAAGTATCCTAGAATTTTTTTGAATTTAGATTCACCTTGTTTTTTAGCAGGGGCCTCTTGCGGCTGTTGTGTCTGCCTTGGTTTACGCGGCTCGTTTTGTTCTTGAGTCGGCATAGCAACATCAGGTGTCTTTGTAGCAGTGTTTTTCTGCATTCTCTCTTTTTTACATGCATGTTTAATCAAACCAACAGCTGTCGTATATTGTGGTTCACGAACTCCAATATAATTCGGCTCAGCCGTTCTGACTCGATTTTGGAAAATGTATTGTGCTAAATCTAGCACGCCAGGCATCTTCACACCACCGCCAGTTAGTACAAACCCTCCTGGTACATCTGAGAATCCAAGTCTATTTAATTCATCTTGGATCAACTCAAATATTTCAGTCATCCTTGCCTCAATTATATCTGCCAACATTAATTGATTACAAGGCTGTTGTTGGTCGCTGCCAATAATCGGAATTTGAAATACTTCCTCTTCAGAAGCATCATCATAAAAGGCATGTCCATGCTTAAGTTTAATCTTCTCTGCATTTTCTGTCGTCGTTCGAAGCACAATGGAAAGATCCTTCGTAATCGTTTCTCCACCAATTGGGATGACCGATGTATATTTCAAGTAACCCTGTTCAAAGATGGCTAATGTCGTAGAACCCCCGCCAATATCTACCAAGGCTACGCCAAGATCCTTTTCATCCCTCGATAACACAAGTGAGCCTGCTGCCAATGGTTGAAGGGCGATATCTATAATTTCTAATCCTGCTTTCTCTACACATCTTAACGAATTATGTAAAATTGTGCGTAGACCTGTAATTAAAATACCACGCATTTCAAGCCGAACCCCAATCATACCTCTTGGGTCATTAATCTCGTCTAATTCATCCACTTTGTAATGAATCGGCACAGTATCAACAATTTCACGATCCGATGGTATTGTAATCAGCTCGGCTGCCTCTTTAACACGCAGCACATCATGTTCTGTAATTTCTTTGTTCTCGCTTGAAACAGCTACAACCCCATGACAAGGCTGAAGATCCACATGGTTACCGCTAATGCCGACAACTACTTTTCGTATCTCCATTCCAATCATTCTTTCCGCTTGTTCAACAGCTTTTTGAATAGATTGAACGGTTTCATCTATATCGACTATGGATCCCTTTTTAAGTCCCATTGATTTGACATTTCCCACACCAATAATGTTTAATGTATCATTAACCATTTCCCCAATGATTACTTTTACACTGGATGTACCGATGTCGAGACTAACGTAAAATTCATTGCTGTTCATTCCATGGCACCTCCTTCAGTATTATATATTTTTTTGGAATTACAACGTTAACGTTTATATAGTAAGAGCAATTAATTATAAGCAAAGTATTTTCGTTCTTAACTTATTTGACAACCTTACTTTCTGCCCCGGCAAAAGGATATCCATTTTCTAGCAATAATAGATATTTCCTTAATCTATTCGTCATTTATAGCTGTTTCCCTTTTAAAAACGAACGATTTTTTCGTTTTTTTATAAGAAGTCAACCATTTTATCCAACTCATCCGAACATGAACGTAAAATTTCAAAAAGTTTTTTTGTCAAACACAGCCTATACTCAATACAAGTCTACACTAAGATTCACGTCTAGAAAAGATAAACATACGGTTGACACACGATTATAATAAACCTGTATATATTCTGATATATAAACAGAATGTGACACCGTATGAACGAATCTTCCTACCTCATTTCCTTCTAATAGGTACCATTTAAAGGAAATTTCAACACAAATTATACAATATAAGATCAAACGATAATAATCGCTATATCTTATTTCGGAATCTCTTATTACTTTTTTAATATATAATTTAGAAATTTCCTAGATTGCATTGATATTAGAAAGATATCCTTCTATTCCTTATTCTTCCTCTTTCCCTTCCTTTTGTTCAGGAGGCTGATAGGCTTTGAAAAATGAACCTACCTCTAAATCAATAATCCCTTTTACTTTAGGATCTAACTGATTTGCAATTGAGGGATAGTGCACCATTTTTTCAGAAAGAGTTTCGCTTGTCGCGCTTACTTCAAACCCGTCATTCATATACATTATAATATGATACGGATCCATTTTTGTTGGTTTATAATGAATTTCTGAAACCAAATTCTGGATTTCTTCCGGTAATTTTACCAATTCTTCCAACAAGCGATTCAAAGCTTTTCCTTCTTTGAAATCAATTAACACAGGAGCAAATACAGGGATTTCTCCTGACTCTAAACCATCTAATATCTCTCCATTTTCAAGAATAGGATAAAAATGCTTTCCTTTAAGCAAATAAGCCATTTTATTATGTTCTGATACTGTAATTTTAATCGAATTAGGAAACACAGGAACGACCTCAGCACTCTTAATTTCAGGATTTTCCTTTATATTAGCCGCAATTTGTGCTGTATCGACCTTCCATATACTTTGATTTTTGTTTATATTACTCAGCTTTGCAATCTGCGCCTTAGACAAATATCGATTTCCCTCTACTTCAACCGATTTTACATGGCTTAATGGTGATAGAAAGTATAATACGCAACCAACAAGAATAAAAAAAAGAGAGAGCAAAAATATTAAACGACGATTTGTTTTTCTCTTTCTTATCTTTTTCAGTTTTGGAATGCGATCCTCAATTGAAATGACTTTCCCTTTCTCCACCCCTTTCACCTCTTCCTAAAAAGTAAAATCAAACACTAGAAAAGCGACTTCGTCTTATTCAATTTAATTAAGCTCTACACCATCATTTATTTACAAGAATAGTTATTCAAACTCGACGATTCTTCATTTTCCGCAATTTATTATATCACAGTACATAAGTATGTTTATAGATTGTTCCATTATTTTCGACCAATTATTTCAACTTCTGTCTCCATCATAATTCCATATTGTTTAAACACGGTGTCTTTTACATATTGAATTAAAGCTAACACATCTGCAGCCTTTCCATTTCCCGTATTTACAATGAAATTACCATGCATCGGTGAAATTTGTGCACCACCAATGGAATACCCTTTTAAACCAGCCTCTTGTACAAGCTGCCCTGCATAATGAGGAAGCGGATTCCTAAAAATGCTGCCTGCACAAGGAAGATTGTACGGCTGTGTCTCTTTCCTATAGTTTTTATTGCTCTGCATTTTAGCTACAATTTCTTCCCGATTACCAGGTGTTAACTGAAAGATAGCTTCCAAAACAATTCCCGGGCGTTTTTTTTGTAAAATAGATGTTCGATAAGAGAATTCCATCTCTTCTTTAGAGAGCCACGCAAGCGTTCCATCAGCAAATAAAACATAAGCCTTCTCTAATATCTCGCTCATATCGGAACCATGGGCCCCTGCATTCATATACACAGAGCCTCCAACTGACCCTGGAATGCCACTGGCAAACTCCAGACCCGCTAACCCTTTTTTACTAATTTGCACAGAAAGACTAACAAGCGAATAGCCTGCTCCAACTCGGATTTCCGCTTCATTTATCTCCAAATGATCTAATCCTTTGCCCAATTTAATAAGAGCTCCTTCGATGCCAGCATCACTTACAAGCAAATTAGATCCTCTTCCGATTGCACGCCAAGGCACATTATTCTCTCTAATAATCTTCATCGTTTTTTCCAAATTTTGAATCGAAGAAGGTTCAATAAATAAATCCGCAGGTCCTCCCATTTTCATCGTTGTATGATTTGCAAGCGGTTCATTCACAAGAACTTTACCAACCTGTAAATCTCTTAATTGTTGTACAATTGCCTCCATCATAAAAATAAGCCTCCTCAATATTCCTTTTAGAAAAGCATCACTTGTCTTCCTAGTAAAGAAAGTCCATGTCTTTTCTTCCCCTTCAACTCTTTGGGGAGATTAAACGTTTTTAACGTATTAAAAGCGAAATGTTTCATCTACATTCCGACGTACAATTTGATTTAACAGCATGACAGACGTATCACTATTTTACATCGTTTTAGCCTCTTATACTATAGTCTAAACAGGGCATTAATGCCAATAATTCTATACAAATTCTCCATAATCTATATTGGTAATTTTTCCTGAATCTCTATTAATCAATGATGATTGATTTAGACAGCGGCTTATAAAAAAAAGAAGCTCTATATGAACAGAGCTTCTCCTTAAAAGCGGGAATAACGACTAATATTCAACAACACACCGATGGCCATAAGCATCAACGTTAACGAAGATCCCCCGTAACTTAAAAGAGGCAAGGTAATTCCGGTAACCGGCATTAACCCGGTTACAACGCCAATATTAATCATAACTTGAATGGCTACCATTCCAATAATCCCAACAGCCACAAGACTGCCATAAAGGTCTGGAGCACCTAGGGCGATGCGAATTCCTCGCCAAAGCATTAGAGCAAATAAAAAGAGGACGAGCGAGCCTCCAATAAACCCTAATTCCTCCGATAAAATAGCAAAGATAAAATCCGTTTGCGGCTCCGGAAGATAAAAGAACTTTTGCCGACTTTGCCCTAATCCAAGACCAAACAAACCTCCTGGACCAATTGCATACAAAGATTGAATCATTTGGAATCCGCTTCCAAGAGGGTCCTCCCACGGATCCAAGAAAGACGTAATTCGCTTTATTCGATACGGAGCCGATAATACGAGGACTACGAAACCTGCAACCCCGATTAAACCTAGCCCAACAAAGTGGCTAATTCTTGCTCCAGCAATAAAAATCATGACCATACACGTACCAACCATAACTGTGCCCGTTCCTAAATCAGGCTGAAGCATAATTAACCCAAAAGCTAAAAAGACAAGGCTTAGAGATGGCAGCATCCCTTTTTTAAATGATGTAATCAGCTTTTGCCGTTCAGAAAGAAACTTGGCTAAAAAAGCAATCATCGCCAGCTTCATAAATTCTGATGGTTGAACGGAAAAAGCTCCAACGCCAATCCAGCTTCGCGATCCATTACGTGCCATCCCAATTCCAGGCACAAGAACAGCTAATAGTAAAATAAAGCAAACAATAACCAGCAGTTTCGCCCATGTGCGCCACGTCCAATAATCAACATTCATAATAAAAAACATAGCGACAACGCCTAAACAGGCAAACAACAACTGACGCTTCGCAAAATAAAAAGAATCATCAAATTTATAATCTGCCCAAATAGCGCTGGCGCTGTATACCATAGTTAAACCGATGGCCAAAAGACTTAGTGTCACGATAATGAGAATTAAATCGGGATTAGATTTTTTTAATGGCACAGACAATCCACCTCTAAGAAGATTTTAGAGCCTTTTGCGAGCAACACCAGCTGAAGTTGTACATAGGCAGGCTATACTTTAGTCAAAAAAAAAGCGATAACCACCATTATCGCTTTTTTCTAAGATGTCGAAGTGAAAGCAATGCTGCTTTCTTCTGTAAAGCCCAAATACTTTCAATAAAAAGCTCTTACTTCAGCTTATGCACAGCCTCCATAAACATGTCCCCTCTTTGCTCAAATGTTTTATATTGGTCCCAGCTTGCACAAGCTGGAGAAAGGAGAATGCAGTCGCCTTCGTTTGATAATTCGAAAGCAACCGGAACAGCCGTTACTACATTATCGACACGTTTAATATTCGTTATTCCTATTTCTTTTGCTACACGTTCAATTTTCTCTGCTGTTTGTCCAAATGTCACAACAGCTTTCACGTTTTTCATACTCGCCTTCAATTCGTCAAACTCATTGCCGCGATCCAGCCCGCCAGCTAGTAAAATCGTTGGTTCTGAGAAAGACGCAAGCGCCTTAGAAGCAGCCAAAATATTCGTCGCTTTTGAATCATTATAAAATTTACGATTCTCTATTGTGGCTACATATTGCAAACGGTGTTCTACCCCATGAAACGACGACAGTACCGATTGAATCGCTTCATTTGAAACACCTTTTAATTTCACAACAGATATAGCCGCTAAAACATTTTCTAAATTATGTTTACCTGGCAGAGCAATATCCGCTGTATTCATCACTTTTTCACCACGGAAATAGACAACGCCTGCTTCTACATAGGCACCTTGCTCCTGCTTTGTCGTCGCTGAAAATGGAACTAACTCCGCCTGTGAGCCGGCAGCCATGCGTCTTACTTCTTCTTGGTCTGCATTGTAAACAAAGAAATCTGTCTTTTGTTGTTTTTTTGTGATCGCTGCTTTCGCCTCTGCATATTCTTGCTTCGAGCTATGATAATCAAGATGAGCATCATATAAATTTGTCACAAGCGCGATTTCTGGGCGAAACTCTTCAATTCCCATTAACTGAAACGATGATAGCTCAATGACGATTGTATCCTCTGCTTGTGCCTCTTTAGCCACACCGGAAGCAACTGTACCAATATTTCCAGCAATTAACGGCGACTTGTCCCCAGCCTTTAACATTTCAAAAATTAATGTGGTCGTCGTTGTTTTCCCATTTGTTCCAGTAATCCCAATAAACGGCGCCTCACTAATTTGATAAGCAAGCTCTACTTCCGTAATAACGGGAATCCCTTTTTCCAGAGCCCCTTTGATAAGCGGATTACGATAAGGAATTCCTGGATTTTTGACAATTAGCTCGAAGCCTTCATCTAACAGCTCAATAGGATGACTCCCGCATATCACTTTAATACCTTGCTCTAGCAGCCCTTGTGCCTCAGGATTCTCAGACAGCGGCTTCATATCATTCACCGTTACAAATGCTCCTAGCTTATGAAGAAGAGAAGCAGCCGTGACCCCGCTCTTCGCTAACCCTAATACCAATACTTTTTTTTGTGAATATTTTGCTGTTTCCTTCATTTTACACCCACACCTCTAAATAGATTCCGAGCACTGCACAAAGTAATCCTACCGTCCAAAACGTCACAACAACGCGCCATTCTGACCAGCCAGAAAGCTCATAATGATGGTGCAGCGGGCTCATTTTAAAAATTCTTTTTCCTCTTAATTTAAACGAACCAACTTGCAAAATAACCGACAATGTTTCAATAACAAAAACTCCACCAATAATAACAAGCATTAATTCTAAATTTGTTAACAGCGCAATCGAAGCGATGGCTCCACCTAAAGCGAGCGAGCCTGTGTCCCCCATAAACACCTTAGCCGGATGAGCATTAAAGACAAGAAAACCTAGTACCGCACCTACAACAGCTACAGAGAAAATCGCGACATCATATTGAGATTGATTCCAAGCAAGTACAGCAAATGCTCCAAAAGCAATGGCTGATGTCCCGGAAACAAGCCCATCTAAACCATCTGTTAAATTCACGGCATTCGAGAACCCAACAAGCCAGAAGATAACAATAAATACATAAAACCATCCAAAATCAATAGCAACATCCGTTCCTGGAATCGTTAGAGAAGGAACAAAATGATCGGCGCGTCGATAAATTAAATAAAAAATAACAGCAATAACGATTTGACCGAATAATTTTTGCTTCGATGTTAAACCGAGATTTCGCTTCATCACTACTTTAATAAAATCATCTAAAAAGCCTAATAAACCAAACCCTAATGTAACAAATAATAATAAATATGTTTCAAACGATGGTTCTGAAAATTTAAATGTCATCACGAGTGTCGCAATCGTAACCGCAAGCAAAATCATGATGCCGCCCATCGTTGGTGTTCCTGTTTTCTTTTGATGTGATTTTGGCCCTTCTTCCCGAATGCTTTGCCCAAATTTAAGCCTTCTTAAAAATGGAATAAAAATCGGGGAGAGCAGGACAGTAATTAAAAAAGCTACCAAAATCGTATAAAAAATTACTTGTTCCAACATTCCTTACTCCCTCATTCCTCATACAATAAAATCATTTATTTGTTTAAAATTGCTTTCTTTGCTTCTTCACGATCGTCAAAGTGCAACACTTGATCTCCTATCAGTTGATACGTTTCATGTCCTTTTCCAGCAATGACAATGACATCACCAGCTTCAGCTTGTGAAACTGCATAGGCAATTGCTTCACGACGATCCTCTATTACTTTATACAATTGGCCGGCAACGCCTGTTTCCATATCACGTAAAATTTGGCTTGGATTTTCGCTGCGTGGGTTATCGGAAGTAAAAATTGGAAGCGTCGCAAATTGACAAGCAATTTTAGCCATCAGTGGACGTTTTGTTTTATCTCGGTCGCCTCCGCATCCAACAACGACAAAAATCTTTTTCTCCGCAAATTCTTGAACTGTTTTCAACACATTTTCTAAGCTGTCCGGCGTGTGAGCATAATCTACAATAACAGGAAATGCTTGCCCTGCTGAAACAAGTTCAAAACGACCCGAAACACCTTTTACTTCTTCGATTGATTGAATGCTTGCATCTAAATCTACGCCCGCACATAATGCTGCTGAAATTGCCGCTAGTACGTTATACACACTGAACTTACCCATAAGCTGCAGTTGCACGTGTCGCTCTTCATTCGCAAATACAAGCGTAAATGCGGTCCCTTTTGCCGAAATATGAATATCCTTAGCAACGACATCAGCTGGTTTGTCAATCCCATATGTCACAACCGTCGCTGCAGTTGCCTTAATGAAATCTTCTGCTGCTTTATCATCGGCATTTAACACAGCATATTTAGGACGGTTCTCTATATAAGTATTTCCAAGCTGAGAGAAAAGCAAAGATTTTGCTTGTTTATAATGTTCCATCGTTTTATGAAAATCTAGATGGTCTTGCGTTAAATTAGTAAAAACTGCAATATCATAATCACAACCATGCACCCGCCCAAGCTCTAAAGCATGTGACGACACTTCCATAATAGCGGTATCTACGTTTGCTTCCATCATTTGATGAAACGCTTGCTGCAACGTTACACTATCGGGTGTTGTATTTTTCGTTTCATACGTTTGATCAGCGATTTTCGTATACATCGTGCCGATTAACCCGGTTGTTTGTTGTTGGTCACCAAAGATTTTCTCTAAAAGATGGCTCGTTGTTGTTTTACCATTTGTGCCAGTAATGCCAATTAAGCGTAGCTTTTGTGTTGGATGACCGTAAAAAGCATCTGCCAGTACCGCCATTGCCCGCTTTGTATCTCGAACAACGATAACGGGTACCGGTAAATCAAGCGGTCGCTCAGCAAGAATGGCACTTGCTCCATTGTCTACAGCAGATTTCGCGAACTCATGGCCATCAACGGTGTACCCTTGAATACAAACAAATAAACTACCGTCCTTTACTTTACGGTTATCATTCTCTATCGAGGTAATGTCTGGATTATCCCCTTCATATTTAACTAAAGCATGTAAATAAGATAGTAATGTATGTAGCTTCATTTTTCTCCATCCCTCTCAACTTTATCTGAGGATTTATTATAGGTGAATCATTACACCTTGTCGAGAAAAGCATGTATCATTGCTTTTCTATTGTAGACTCTTCAGCCTTCTTAACTGTTTCCTTTAACTATTTTATTTCTAAACAAAACCTCCACTCCCTAAACTGTGTTATTCAGCTTAGGTTATCGTAAAACAAAGCGGCTGATGTTTCAGCCGCTTCCACTAACCATGTTTATTTTATACTTATTCTGTATTTTCGCCAAGATAAATTCGTATTGTGGCCCCTTCTTTTATTTTCACACCCGCTTCCGGTGCTTGTTTAATAACATAATCACCTTGTCCAGCAATATCGAGCTTTAAATCAAGCAGCTGCGTTTGTAATTCGTTTTTCGTCATTCCCACAACATTAGGTACTTCAATCATGACAGGGTCGTTCCATTTCCGCTCTTTTTCAATTTGATTTTTTCGCGGCTTCACATTAAGAGCATGAAGAGAGTCTTCCATGATTTTCCCAACGATTGGAGCGGCAACTACACCACCAAATTGTACAGTCCCTTTCGGATTATCTACAGCAACATAAATAACGACTTCTGGCTTGTCTGCCGGGGCAAATCCAATAAAGGAAACGATATGATTATTTTCCAAATAGCGTCCATTTTCTGCTTTTTGAGCCGTTCCTGTTTTCCCGCCAACTCGATAAGATTCTACGAAAGCACCCGCTCCGCTTCCTTTCGCTACAACCGATTCAAGGGCACGGCGCACTTCCTTCGATGTTTCCTCGGAAATAACGCGCCTTTTCGCTTTAGGTTTTTTCTCCATCACTACTTCCCCTGTTGTTGAGTCAATTAGTTCCTTCGCAATATAAGGTGTATACAGGATGCCGCCATTGACCGCTGCAGAAACAGCGGTTACCTGTTGAATCGGAGTCACAGATACCCCTTGCCCAAACGCTGTTGTAGCCTGCTCAACCGGACCAACTCGGTCCATATTAAACATAATCCCTGTACCCTCCCCAGCCAAATCAATACCTGTTTTTGCTCCAAATCCGAAATCTTTAATATATTGAAACAGCTTGTCTTTTCCGAGCCGTTCTCCTAATTGAACGAAGCCGGGGTTGCACGAATTTTCAACTACTTCTAAATAGGTTTGTGAGCCATGTCCGCCCCTTTTCCAACAACGTAAAGTTGCGCCTGCTACTTCGACATGTCCTGGATCAAAAAACGTATCTCTATCTAAATTGACCTTGCCTTCTTCAAGGGCCGCTGCCAGTGTGATAATCTTAAATGTCGAACCTGGCTCATAGGAACTCCATACTGGTAAATTTCGATTATACACTTCAGGTGGTACTTCCTGGAAGTTAGCTGGATCAAAAGATGGTCTACTCGACATCGCTAAAATTTCACCTGAATTCGGGTCCATCGCAATCGCAATGATGCCATCCGGATTATAGGTCGCCTCTGCATTATCAAGTTCTCGCTCAACAATCGTTTGAATTTTGCTATCAATCGTCAGCTTTACATCATTGCCATCAACAGGCGCTTTATAATCATCCGCCATATTTTCGAGTCTTTTTCCTTTAGCATCTGAGTAAAATTTCACATAGCCTTTTTCACCACTTAATTCTTTATCGTACGTTAATTCAATGCCCATTAAACCTTGATTATCTGAACCAGCAAATCCAAGTACATGTGATAAATAGGAACCAAATGGGTAATGCCGTTTTGAATCTTCTGCAATATATACTCCCTTTAACCCTAGTGCTTTTATTTTTTTCGCTTTTTCATGAGAAATCTTCCGTCCTTCTGGAATACGAACACTCATCGTCTTCTTTGTCACTAATTCGTAGGCTTTTTGTTTTTCCATATTTAATATAGAAGCAAGTTGTTCCGCCGCTTCGCCTGGGTTTTCGATTTGCCTTGGAATCACGTATACAGTCGGAGCTGAAATATTAGTTGCAAGTTCTACTCCATTACGATCCAATATTTCACCGCGCTTCGGTTCGAACGGAATATTCCGACTCCACAAATCTTCAGCTAAACTCGTTAACTCGTTGCCACGTAAAAATTGCACAATTCCTAGGCGAATATCGATAATAAAAAAAATGATAATCCCTGCTGCTAAAGCAATCGCCAGCCGTTTTCGCACCGTTACATTAGAAACTCGCAAAAACAGACACCTCCATTCACACTTGCTACAATATATGCTTGTCTTATAGACGGTAGACTAAGAAAAGCAAAGTCGATTGGATCACAACGAAAAAGCATCAGCTTACGCCAATGCTTTTTCGTTCAAACTTTTGTTTATATAGCTGTCTATATGAGTAGACATGCGTTAATCATGCACTTCTTCTTTATCTGATTCCTTTTTCTCGACGATTTCATTCGGTTTTGTTAGTTCAACAATAAGATAATCGCCCTCTTTCATCGTTTTACCAGCTTTCATATTTTGTTTTGTCACATAACCAGTACCTGCTGTATTTAATTGTACACCACTAATATTAGCAACCTTCATAACATCCCGCAGCGACCAGCCTTGCATATTAGGGGCTTTCATTTTCCCTTCCGTTCGGAAAACAATTTTCTCACCTGGCAGTAAAGTAGACCCTGCTTTCGGAGCTTGATCGATGACTTTGCTTCCATCGCCAATTGTCACTACTTCATATCCTAATTGCTTAAGTTTTTTTGTAGCAGTTTGAAGCGATTGGTTCGTAAAATCTTCAAGCTCGGTGGCTGTTTGTTTTTCTATATTCGTTGGTTCAATATTTAAATATTGCAAACTATTTTGCATAACGGGCTTAAAAATCTCTGATACCGGATCTGCTCCTACATAAGAAGTGCCCAATTGCGGCTGCTTAACGGCCACATACATAACAAGCTGCGGATCATCCGCTGGTGCCATTCCTAAAAAGGAAAACACATAGTTATCCCGTCCAACCATATAACGTCCATCTGCTCCAGCAATTTCAGCAGTCCCTGTTTTCCCGGCTACATCATACCCTTCTAAAGCATATGGCTTACCCGTTCCTTTTTTAGCTGTCACAACCGTCTCTAAATAATCTCGAACTTCTTTCGCAGATTTTGCCGAAATAGGCTGACCAACTGCTTTTGGCTTTGTTGTTTTCAGCACTTTCCCATTGTCTTGATTAGAAATACTTTTAATGACATATGGTCTCATCATCTTGCCATTATTAGCAATCGCTGATGCAGCTTGAATTTGCTGAATGGGCGTGATTGTTGACCCTTGACCAAATGCCGTCGTAACCTTTTCAATTTTATATTTATATTGAATCTTGCCGATAATTTCATTTGGCAAGTCAATACCTGTTTTGTTATCAAAACCAAATTTCGTTAAATATTCACGAAACGTATCGGCACCGATTTTATCCATAGCAAGCGTTGAAAAGGCAACATTAGAAGAGCGTTGAACTCCTTCTAGAAACGTCATCGTTTGTCCTGCTTGTATCCCACTGTGGTCTCTAGGTGATTTGGACCCGGGTACATTGTAGCTCCCAGATACATACGTCGCATTTGGATTAAATACTCCCTCTTCCACCGCGGCTGCTAATGTAAAAACTTTCATCGTTGATCCTGGCTCGAAGCTTTCTTCAATGGCTAAATTCCGCCAAGTATCTGTCAAACCCTCCTTCGTAACAGGATGAAAGCTTGGTCGTTGTCCCATTGCAACAATTTCACCTGTTTTCGGGTTAGAAACAATCGCAATGATTTGACTAGGTTTATACTTTTCTTCAACCTTTGTTAAAGCGTCCTCTAATACCGTTTGAACCTTCTTATCAATCGTTAACGTAACATTCTTTCCATTTTGGGGAGCCTTCACCTTTTCTTGACTATCCGGCAGTAACATTCCCCATGAATCACTATCAAAGGTAATCTTCCCATTCTTCTCTAATAAATCATCGTTCATATACCGCTCAATTCCAAATTTCCCTACGGTGTCTCCTGTTTTTTCATCTTGTTCGACATAACCAATTAAATGAGAGGCAAACACACCATTTGGATAAAAGCGTCGGTTCTTCTTTTGGAACGTAATACCAGGCATCTCCAGCTCTTCAATCTTCTGTTTCGTTTCGTGTGTTAAATCACGTCCCGCCTTCCCAAACTCCACTTGAAATAGACCTTTTTTAGTCAGACGTTCATAAATGTCCGACTCATCCATTTCAATGAACTTAGCTAGCTGCTCCGCCGTCTCTTTCGGATTCTCAACATGCTCTTTCTCTTTTTCACTCAATATCGCGATTAAGGTGAAAGACGACGTATCCTCTGCAATGACTTCCCCGTTTGTGTCTAAAATATTTCCTCTTTTCGCTTCAAGTACTTGTTCTCTTTCATATTTCTTATCCAGCTTGGATGCCAGCACTTCTCCACCAGCGACACCTGTTGCCTGAATATAAATAAAACGAATCAGTAAGACAAAAAAGAGCAGGCCGAAAAAGAAAAATAACCCGGCTGCCCCTCGCTTCATATTTTTTTGTTTGAGCATTATTCCTGCACAACCTTCACGTTATTATCATTACGTTTAAGGCCAAGTTCTTCAGCCTTTTTCCATAATCTTTCATAACCACTTAATTCTTTAACCTGTATTTTTAAATCTTCATTCGCTTTTGTTTGCTTTTCAATAGAAACTTCTGCTTGCTGAATATCTTTATTTACTTTATAAATAGCAGCCTGATTAGAAATCATTTTGACACTAACAAATGCCACCATTGCAGCAAGGGCACATAGCAAAAATAGTTCACCAATTGAAATTTTGCTTTTCCGAACGACAACTGTCTGAACAGTTTGTCGCTGCTGTTCAGGTTGTTGCTCCTGAATTTTTTTAGCAAACGAGTTCATTCCACTCACTCCTATTGCATATCATTTGTTTACTGCTTTTCTGCAATTCGTAACTTAGCTGACCGCGAACGATTATTTCCTTCTAATTCAGCTTCTGAAGGTAAAATCGGCTTTCTCGTAATCAACTTCAACGTTGGCTTAAACTCATCAGGAACAATAGGCAAACCAGGTGGAAGGTCAGGTAGGGAGCTAGCAGCTTTAAATACCTTTTTACAAATACGATCTTCTAATGAATGGAAGGTAATAACAGAGATTCTACCACGAGGGTTTAACATGGATATGGCTTGTTCTAACGAATCTTCAAAAACACCTAACTCATCATTTACTGCGATTCGAATTGCTTGAAACACCCGCTTAGCTGGGTGTCCTCCTTTACGTCTTGCAGGGGCTGGAATCCCTTCTTTAATAAGGTCAACTAATTCAAATGTAGTCGTAATTGGTTGTTTGGCACGAGCAGCTTCAATCTTTCTTGCTATCTGTTTAGAGAATTTCTCTTCTCCGTATTGAAAGAAAATGCGTACTAAATCCTCATATGACCATGTATTCACCACATCATAAGCAGAAATAGAAGCATTTTGATTCATTCGCATATCAAGTGGGGCATCATGTTGATAACTAAACCCTCGCTCTGGTGTATCTAATTGCGGCGAGGAGACACCTAAGTCATATAAAATACCATCTACTTTGTCCACTCCACGCGCCTGCAGTTCTTCTTGTAAATATTTAAAGTTATTTTGGATGAGCACGACGCGATCATCATATGCACGTAATTTCTCTTTAGCATTTTGGATAGCGGTAATATCTTGATCAAAGGAGTATAGCTTTCCCTCACTAGATAACTGTGAAAGCAAGTATTCACTATGTCCCGCTCCTCCAAGTGTACAATCCACGTAAATTCCATCCGGTTTTATATTCAAACCATCAACCGTTTCTCTAAGTAGCACAGTCGTATGTTGAAACATTTTTTTCATCCTTCCAATCGATTAATTGAGTCCCATTCGGGTCGCCTTAAATATCAAAGCCGATCATACTCTCTGCTATTTCAGCAAAAGAGTCTTCTGATGCTGCAAAATAGTCTTCCCAAAGGGGCTTGCTCCAAATCTCAATTCGATTGGACACACCAAGAATTACACATTCTTTTTCCAATTGGCCATATGAAATAAGCGGCGCTGGAATATTAATTCGGCCTTGTTTATCTATGTCGCATTCTGTTGCAGCTGAGAAGAAAAAGCGAGTAAAAGAACGGGCATCTTTTTTCGTTAATGGCAACGCCTTTAACTTTTCTGTGAGAAGATTCCACTCCGCCATGGGATAACCAAACAAACACTGATCAAGACCTCGTGTCAACACAAATTGTTCACCTAGGTTGTCCCGAAATTTCGCAGGAACAATCAACCGCCCCTTGGTGTCAATGGTGTGATGGTATTCCCCCATAAACATACCCAATACCCCACTTTCTACTATCAATGTACCACATTTCTCCACTTATCTCCACTTGTTTTAAATTTAAATACTTTGGACCTATCATTTTCCATTAAATGTTTATTACAGGATAAACAAGCACTACTAATTACGCTTATATACTTGAGTAATCCTCCGACATACAAAAAGAGACAGGCTCAAAACCTGTCTCTTCCTATACGTATATAAGTTTATGCTGATTATTAAAGCTATAAGAAAGCTCCATCAAATCCTGTATAAGATCCGGCCCATATTTATTTACATAATAAAAGATATTCCAAATTCGTTCCTGCGGAGCATGTAGTGGATACAAAGATTGAGCGATTCGATCGTATTTACGAACGACAACGGCATTCTTTTCTTTCGTGCTCGCTTCCATTTTTCCATAGATAAAGTCTAACTGCTGCTCAATAAAAAAGCGGTTTTTGTACAGCAAAGATTGAAGTCCTTTATCTAGTTCAACGGCATGCTCTGATAACTGTTGATGATTAACTTGTAAATCTCGCTTCATCTTGTCATACAACTGTTCAAGCAGCGGATCTTTAACAGATTCCAAATAACTTTCTTTTGCTTTGTCTGTTCCTTCTATTAAAACCGTTTCAAGCTCCAAGCCAACTTCCTCAAGGTCTGTTTCAATCCCGCGCTCTACTAACGTAATATTAAGCCTTGGCACAATCGGCGGCATTTTCATCTCGAATAAATCGAAAGCCCGCTTTAATTCAGCCCAATAAGCAATTTCGCCTGGACCTGAAATAAAAGCTAGTACCGGAAAGAGCATCTCCTGCATTAACGGACGTGTAACAACATTGTTGCTTAACCGCTCTGGAGTATCTTTCGCCGTCTGTAAAAGTTCTTGTTTTGTAAAACGCAATTCACCATTTTTTCCGATAATTTGCCCATTGTTTCTCTCTAACAAGCAGCGGTCTTTCTTCTCTGGATTGTAATAGAATAAATTAACAGCGTTCGCATCCATTTCAATCATTCGTCGATATCCTTGCTCTTGAATGAACGCTTGTTGCGCACATACGGCTGCCGTTATATCTTCATGACGCTCTACCATTTGCGTGAAAAATTGCGCCTCTAATTGTCGTAACCGCGGATCTGCTGCATCGATTAACAATAAACCATATTCATGAAACCATTCATGGATAAGTGCCGAAAAGAAATCAACAAATGTTTTCGAACGACACAAAATAGTCTTCATATTGGCAAGCAGCGCACTTGTATAATTTGTCTCACCATACGTTTCGATAATCTCCTCAAACCACTGTTGCATAACCTGTACGTCTAATTCAATATCAGAAACCATCGTTTTAAACGGCTGATAGGAAGGATATGTTTTCTTAGTCGGTTTCCCCTCTTTCATCACATAGACATGATTCACTTCTGCTACGTCATGGTCTTCCCCTGCAATCCAAAAGACGGGAATAACTCTTTTCTTAAGCACTTCTTCTTGCTCTTTAGCCAATTTAATAATCGAGATTACTTTATGAATCGTATATAATGGACCTGTTAATAAACCAGCTTGTTGTCCACCTATTACGACAACGGACCCCTCCTTACGCAAATCCGAAATACTCTTCATCACAGCTTCACTCTTTGGCAATCTTGCCATATAGTTCTCTATATAATCTGCCACTTCTTGGCGCAGAAACGTTCGATTCATTAATTCTTTATATCGATTATGGTACATGTCTTTACTAGACAAATCATAGTGGAAATAATCTTCAACTTCGAGATGCCCTTGTAAATAATCCGAAGCAAACCGATTTAAAGATGGTAACTCGAGATCTTTCATCTCCATTTATGTACTACTCCCTCTCTCTGCATCTTCAGTACTTTTGAGTATAGCACGCTATGTCAAAAAAATAAAAAAAGTTGCCTAACAGCCGAATTTTATGCAACACTGCTGAAAGCTTCACTAAATGATTCAACTAGGTTAGGTTATACAAGAATTTATTGATTGCCCTCATAACCTTACTTAACATTCGATAATATCCATCGTTAAGCTTTTGTTTAACATAGTTCAAGTCGTATGTACTAACAGGTTATGCAGTATTAGAAGATGAATACTCCTAGAATTCTAGTAAATATCCCATACAAGACAAGGACACAATACGTACAAAAAAAGCATGCAAAGTTTAATCTCCAAACCCCTTTCAGAACCTTCGAAAAAACAATTTCCTGTTTTACCTTATAATGAACAAGGACAACTGTACAGGCAATCGTTAAAACAATCAACATTAACACCCAAAAAAGCTGCTTATCCCAAATCACCGTAATCAAATAATTAACGGCAAAAATAAAAAATATAGTACTTAAATCCATTGCAATACGAACGGACCTGCGATGGTTTTTTGTCATTTGCTTCGCCACAGTAAAAAAAACGATATATCCGAGAATCGGTAATGTTACGAATGTTGCCACGAATGCGGATACAACAAACTCCACTACTATCAGCCTTCCTTCCGTTCTTTACCTTTAATCATCGTATAAAGAAAATCAATCAAACGATGTTCCTCTCCATTTTGTTTCGCTTGTGAAAGAACGTATCCTAAAATGGCTTCAATCTCTGTTTGACGTCCATGCTCTAAATCCTTCAGCATGGATGAACGATTTTCTGATGTTCCTCGACATACGGACTTCACATGCTCTAATGCTTGTCCCGGATTGTCTATATGCAAAATAGAAGCTAGTTCTTGAAAATAGATGTCCATTAACTTGGCATATGCTGCATTCGTAACAAGCTCTCCATTTGGAACACCTAAAATAGCCGTTAACGGATTAATAACCGCATTGACAATCAACTTCTCAAGCAACATAGAATGATAATCCTTATACACTTCAAATGGAAAGAGCTCTATCAATTCATGTCTAAACGGCAATTCACTTTCATTCCCTCGAAAAACAGCAAGCTTTGTTTTACCTACCCCTGTATGTTCAACTGTATGTGAATCATGCTTTAAAGCTCCATGCTCAACGACCCCAACAAAAAGAGAAGGTGAAGCTAGCTTATTTAGAAATTCAATATGTCCATAGCCATTTTGCAAAAATAACAGGGGCTGCTTACAATATTGAATCGACGAATAAATGTCGGAAAGCTGATATTGCTTAACTGTGACAATCACCAATTGTGCATCTTCCACATTTTTCGCTAATTTTTTCGCGGTGATTGTTTTCGTTTGCACCTCTCCGTTCCTCATAAAATTTAATCCATCATGATTTAAACGCGCAGCCTGTTCTTCCGTTCTTGTATATACAGTTACGCTATGTGATTGACTCAAATAATTGGCAAACAATAAACCTATTGCTCCGCCTCCAATAATCGCTATTT
>NZ_JBALMU010000023.1:0-23961 GCF_036962285.1 Bacillus sp. JJ634 | reverse complement strand
GATTATGGATGTAGTTCTTCTCGAAACTGCGTATATACTTTAATCCGATATCTATGAAAAAAGTCGGTTATTTAAACCGACTTTAATCAATTCTACAAATATCAATTGGACAGTTTTCACAGTCAATTTCAGTACGTAAAAAGTCTACATTGTGAATTGTAATAAATCCTTTGTCCAGTGAGATTACATTCTGTTTGCGTAAATCCGCTAACATCCGATTAATGACCTCACGGGATGTGCCGCAAAAGTTTGCAAGCTCTTGATTGGTAAAGGCCATTGTAATGATTGTGCCATTCTCCGTTTCAACGCCGTAGCTATTCATGATTCGAATTAATGTGGAGTATAAAGCTCCTTTTTTGCCATGCAAGAGTAGGTCTCGAAACATCGTTTGAGTTTTGCGGTGTTGAGCGGATAACCAGGAGAGACAATCAATAGCGAGTTTGCTATTTTTGTAAATTTGTTGTTCGAACTGTTCTTTATTAATGGCGATTACTTCTCCACTTTCAATCATTTTAGCATTCATCATATGTTTAGGTAATTCAGAGAAAAGGATTGTTTCACCAATTAATTCATTACCCGAGCATAGTCGCAATGTTAGTTCACGTCCATCAGGGACGATTTTGCTAATTTGAACTTTCCCATTTAAAATATAGAATAATTCATTTGAGGGCGTACTTTCTTGAAAAAGATAGCGTCCTTTTTCTATATATTTTACAGGGTAATTTTCAAGAACTAGTTCATTTAATTGTTGAGTAAAGGAAGGATATCCCATACGAAACCACCTTTATACTGCCTGCTTTACTATTCCTACCATTGATTTAAGCGGAAAAAGGGTACATAGTCAACTATCTGTTACAATTTCTTCATTAAATTTATGTATTCAAAATCATTTATACAATTTTATAAAAATACATTTGATTTTATTTTTATTCAGTCATATAATAATAGAATCAAAGAATGACAGGGATTTATGAGTATAGGAGTTGGTCTTTTTGAACGTGTCAATAGTAGGCGCCACTGGATACGGTGGTCTAGAGTTAATCCGGTTTTTAGGGAACCATCCTCATTTGGAAATTGCTTCATTGCATACTTCTTCCCAATTTGGCCGAAATATATATGAAGAGAATGCACATTTAATGCATATGAATTATAAATTAGAAGAGATTGACGCCGAAGCGATTGCTAAAAAATCAGATATTGTATTTCTAGCAACTCCTTCTGGTGTATCGTCTAAATTAATTTCCGAATTTTGCGATTTGGATATAAAAGTAATCGATTTATCCGGTGATTTGAGGTTACAAACACCAGGAGAATATGCACAATGGTACAAGAAAGAACCGGCACCACAGCATATAATTGAAAAGTCAGTATATGGCTTGGCTGAATGGAATAAAGAACAAATCGAGCAGGCAGATATCATTGCGAATCCAGGTTGTTATCCAACGGCAACACTTTTAGGCTTAGCCCCTTTATTCACAGAAGGCTGGGCGACGGGTGAAGATGTAATTGTTGATGCTAAGTCCGGCGTATCCGGTGCTGGGAAGTCGCCAACAGCGGTAACACATTACAGCGAAATGAATGAGAATTTTAAAATTTATAAAGTAAATCAACATCAGCATATTCCGGAAGTCGAGCAGCAGCTTGGGCGTTGGTTTGCGGATATAAAGCCGATTACATTTAATACGCATCTTGTGCCAATGACGCGAGGAATTATGGCAACGATGTATGTGAAAGTGAATCGACAAACAACGAAAGCAGAAGTGAGAGACCTATTTGAAACGGTGTATGCAAATCATCCATTCGTACGAATCCAGCCGTTAGGTCAATTCCCTTCAACGAAACAAGTATACGGCTCTAATTTCTGTGATATTGGTGTCGATTATGATGAGAGAACCGGCAGAGTGACGATTGTCTCTGTAATCGATAATTTAGTAAAAGGTGCTGCAGGTCAGGCCATTCAAAATGCAAATATTTTAATGGGATTAAAAGAAACAGCGGGATTATGGAGTGCTCCATTATATCCGTAATAATTTCGGAGGCAAACAATGAAAACATTACAACCAGTTGAAGTAGTAAAACAAGTAAATGAAGGAAATATTTTAACGCCTAAAGGGTTTAAAGCGGACGGTGCTCATGCGGGATTACGTTATGAGAAGAAGGATGTCGGTGTGATTTATACAGAAACACCAGCTTCAAGCGCAGCTGTGTATACAAAAAATATTGTTCAAGCAGCTCCAATTGCGGTAACGAAAGATAGTATTTCTCAAGAAGGAAAGCTTCATGGAATTATCGTAAACAGTGCTTGTGCCAATGCTTGTACTGGAGAGCAAGGGTTAAAGGATGCTTATGAAATGAGAAAGCTTGCAGCTGAAAAATTTGGTGTATCTGAGCATTTATTTGCAGTTGCTTCAACTGGAGTTATTGGTGAATTATTAGATATGGAGAAAATAGCGAACGGCATTCAAGCGTTGAATCCAACAACGGAGCGCGTATCAGCAGAGAGCTTTGAAACAGCTATTTTAACAACGGACTTAGTATCGAAGCATTGCGGATATGAGGCAATCATTGATGGCAAAAAAGTATCGATGGGCGGAGCGGCTAAAGGATCGGGAATGATTCATCCGAATATGGCTACAATGCTAGGGTTCATTACAACGGATGCGGTGATTGAATCAGCAGATTTACATGCAGCGTTACGAGAAGTAACGAACGATACATTCAATCAAATTACAGTCGACGGTGATTGTTCAACAAATGATATGGTTCTTGTTTTAGCTAATGGAGAGGCTGGAAATGAGCCATTATCGAGCACACATCCTGAATGGCCTGTATTTATCGAAATGTTAAAACAAACGGCGGAAACATTAGCGAAGAAGATTGCTAAAGACGGTGAAGGTGCGACAAAGTTAATCGAAGTAAACGTTCATGGAATGAAAACGAAACCGGAAGCACAAATGATGGGAAAAACGATTGTTGGTTCGAATTTAGTGAAGACGGCTGCTTACGGTGCTGATGCAAACTGGGGTCGAATTATTGCGGCTATGGGACGCAGCGGTGTGACATTTAATCCAAGTGAAGCAACGATTGCTTTTGGCGACATTGTTGTGCTAAAAGACGGGGAACCAGTTGTATTTTCAGAAGAAGAGGCAAAAGTGTATCTAGAGCAAGATAGTTTTACGATTAATGTGTATTTAAAAGAAGGAACAGCATCAGGAACGGCATGGGGCTGTGACTTAACATATGAATATGTGAAAATTAATGGAAGTTATCGATCATAAGGAGTGTCTGAAGAATGAGCGTGTTGGTCATAAAATGCGGCGGAAGCATTATTGATGAGTTATCGGAATCTTTTTTTACAAGTGTAAAAAAACTACAAAGTGAAGGGTATCAAATTGTCTTTGTTCATGGTGGTGGACCAGATATTAATTCGATGCTTGAAAAGTGTGAGATTGAACCAGTTTTCGAAAAAGGCTTGCGAAAAACAACGGATGAAGTATTAGAAATCGTTGAGCTTATGCTAGCTGGTAAGTCTAATAGAATACTCGTTCATAAACTTGAACAGCATGGAATTAAGGCGGTCGGCTTAAATGGTTCTGATGCAGGAATGCTGACTGGCAACTTTATTGATCAAGCCGCTCTAGGCGCTGTAGGAGAAATTGAACACGTAAATCCAGAATTAATGGAAATGCTATTTGAAAAAGGATTTTGCCCAGTCGTAACACCGATTTCAACAACAACAAGCGGACAAAAGCTAAATGTCAATGCAGATATGGCCGCTGGTGCAGTAGCTAAGGCATTAAATGCTGAGATGTGTTTATTCGTAACAGACGTAAAAGGCGTTCTGAAAGATGGGCAAGTTATCGAAGAGTTAACAGAAGATGAAACGAATGCTTTAATCGAGGATGGAAGTATTTATGGCGGGATGATTCCGAAAGTAAATACAGCATTATCGGTTTTAAATAAAGGAATTAAAGAAGTGATGATTGTGAGCGGGAAAGAAGCTTTCTATGAACACAATCAATTCATTGGAACGAAATTTAGTCAAAAAGAGAGGGTACAAAAGTGAGCTCATTATTTCCAACTTATGCAAGATGGGGGATTGAACCAGAAAAGGCAAAAGGTTCTTGGTTGATCAGTACAGAAGGAACACAATATTTAGATTTTACATCCGGAATCGCCGTTTTAAACCTTGGCCATGGTCATGAAAAAGTAAAAAGTGCTGTAGCGAATCAATTGGAGAAATATTGGCATGTTTCCAATATGTTTAAAAGCTCTGCACAAGAACGTACAGCAAAAGTGTTAACAGATGTAACGGGACTTGGACGTGTATTCTTTTCAAACAGCGGAGCAGAAGCAAATGAAGGAGCGATTAAACTAGCTCGTAAAGCGACAGGCAAATCAAAAGTAGTCACTTGCTTGCAGTCTTTCCACGGACGCACCTTTGCCACAATGGCTGCGACAGGACAGGAGAAGGTTCGAGTAGGTTTTGGTGAAATGTTATCAACATTTGACTATGTTCCTTACAATGATTGCGAAGCATTAGCGAAGGCTGTGGACAGTGAAACAGCGGCTGTTATGCTTGAAGTCGTTCAAGGTGAAGGCGGTATCCACGTTGTAGAGCAAGCATTTTTAGATGCTATTAAAGAACAATGTGAAAAGCATGGAGCCCTTCTCATTATTGATGAAATTCAAACAGGAATCGGCCGAACTGGAAAACCGTTTGCATTCCAACATTTCGATGTGAAGCCTGATATTATCACAGCAGCAAAAGGACTAGGGAATGGTCTTCCAATTGGAGCGGTAATCGGAAAAGAAGAGTTGGCGGAATACTTTGGACCAGGTAGCCACGGTTCCACATTTGGTGGAAATCCAGTTTGTATCGCTGCTGCAGAAGCTGTAGTAAATGAAATTTTCACACTAGAATTTTTACAAGAAACGAATGAGAAAGCACACTATTTAATGAGTGAGTTAACAAAAAGACTGCAAGGCAACAAGCAAGTAGTGGAAGTACGCGGACTTGGAATGCTTATTGGCATTGAGTTAACACACGAAGCACAGTCTACGTTAGAAGCATTGCAGCAAGACGGATTGCTTGTGTTGACTGCGGGACCTAATGTTCTTCGCTTATTGCCAGCTTTAACAGTAAGCAAAGAAGAGATCGATTTAGCTGTAGAGAAAATCAGCAAAGTATTGTCAGTATAAGAAACATTCAAAATTATATGAATTTTTATAGATAAAAATGAATAAAAATGCTATTCTGTATATAAATATGCATCATCTATAGAGGTGAAAAGATGAAAAACTATCTTCATTTAGCAAATGGCTCCACCTTTGAAGGTGAGTTACTAACAAAATCTAATACAAAAGCAATCACAGGTGAGATTGTCTTTTTTACAGGTATGACAGGTTATCAAGAAGTATTAACTGATCCTTCTTATAAGGATCAAATTATTGTATTTACGTACCCATTAGTCGGAAACTATGGGATTAATGAATATGATTTTGAAAGCAAAAAGCCGCATGTGGCAGGAGTTATTGTATACGAAGGCAATATGCATCACTCTCATTATCAGGCGGAGTATTCATTGAAAGAGTACTTAGATAAATGGAATATTCCACTTCTAAGTCATGTGGATACAAGAGCGGTCGTTAAAAATATTCGTAAAGAAGGATCGATGGAAGCAGCCATCACCTCTGAAGCAGAGTATACATTTGAGTCATGTACAACAGACCTTGATGCATATGTAGCAGAAGTATCAACAAAAGAAATCGTTAGCTATGGAAATGGCGAAAAGCATGTGGTCATGATGGACTTCGGCTATAAAAAATCAATTTTAGATTCATTGCTTAATCAAGGCTGCCGCGTGACGGTTGTTCCGTTTGATACAACATATGAACAAGTAAAAGGGTTAAACCCAGACGGTATTTTATTATCGAATGGCCCTGGAGATCCTAAACAGTTAACTCACTTACTAGGGAATATTAAAAAAGTGATTTCGAGCTATCCAACATTGGGAATTTGTCTCGGTCATCAATTAGCATCCTTAGCTTTTGGCGGAGATACGAAGAAAATGCTATTCGGACATCGTGGTGCGAATCAACCGGTTGTAGATTTACAAACGAACCGAGTGTACATGAGTTCACAAAATCATAGCTATGAAGTGGATGAAGTGAGCCTTGAGGAAACATCGCTGCAAGTTCGTTTTAAAAATGTAAACGACGGAACGGTAGAAGGCGTTATGCATAAAGAACTTCCAATCTTTACGACTCAATTCCATCCAGAAGCAAACCCAGGACCGGCTGAAAGCTCTGTACATTTTAATGAGTTTTTGCAACTAATCAATGAATATAGCGGGAGAGAGAAAGTATATGCCTAAAGACAACACGATACAAACGATTTTAGTCATCGGTTCAGGGCCAATTGTCATTGGGCAAGCTGCAGAATTTGATTATGCAGGTACTCAAGCTTGTCTAGCCCTGAAAGAAGAAGGATACAAAGTTATTCTTGTTAATAATAATCCAGCAACAATTATGACAGATGAAATTAATGCAGATGCTGTTTATTTCGAGCCACTGACAGTTGACACATTAGAGAAGATTATCGCAAAGGAAAAGCCGGACGGTCTGCTTGCGACACTCGGTGGTCAAACAGGTTTGAATTTAGCTTACCAATTAGATGAAGCGGGCATTTTAGAAAAATATAATGTGAGATTACTTGGAACGCCGATTGATTCTATCAAAAAAGGGGAAGACCGTGAATTATTCCGTCAATTGATGTTTGAAATCAATGAGCCTGTTCCAGATAGCACGATTGTTCACACGATGGAAGAAGCGATTGCTTTTGCTGAAGAAATTGGCTTTCCGATTATCGTTCGTCCTGCTTATACACTTGGCGGGTCAGGCGGCGGAATTGCTGACAATATGGATGCATTTAAAGAGCTTGTTCGCGGCGGTTTACAAGAAAGCCCAATTACGCAATGTTTAATTGAAAAAAGCATTGCTGGATATAAAGAAGTAGAATACGAAGTAATGCGTGATGGAAACAATACATGTATTACAATTTGTAATATGGAAAACATCGACCCTGTCGGTATTCATACAGGAGATTCGATTGTTGTGGCACCTTCGCAAACTCTTTCGGATGATGAGTTCCAAATGTTGCGATCGGCTTCTATTAAAATTATTTCGGCTCTTGGGATTATCGGCGGCTGTAACATTCAGTTTGCGCTTGATCCAAACAGCAAACAATATTATTTAATCGAAGTGAATCCACGAGTTAGCCGTTCGTCAGCACTTGCTTCTAAAGCGACAGGCTATCCAATTGCTAGAATCGCAGCAAAACTTGCGGTAGGCTATAACTTAAATGAGTTAATCAACCCAGTTACAAAGAGCACGTACTCAAGCTTTGAGCCAGCTCTTGATTATGTCGCTGTGAAATTCCCGCGCTGGCCGTTTGATAAATTTGTAACAGCAGAGCGTAAACTAGGTACTCAAATGAAAGCAACTGGAGAAGTTATGGCATTGCATCGTAACTTTGAAGGCGGCGTTCAAAAGGCAGTTGATTCTCTAGAGTTAAAAACATTAGGTCTACAATTGAAATCCCTTGCTGATGTACCAGTATCAGAGCTATGGGAAAAACTCGCTGAGAAATCAGACGAACGAATTTTTGTTATTTTTGAGATGCTTAGAAAAGGTGTCACAATGGAAGAAATTCATGAAGCAACGAAGATTGATTATTTCTTCTTACACTCCTTTGCATCGTTAATTGCAACTGAAAAACAAATTAGCGCTCAGTCACTGCAAGATGTGACGAAGGCTGAGATGCAAGTGTATAAAGAAAAAGGGTTCTCTGACCGTTACCTTGCCTCTGTATGGAATATGTCCGAACAAGAAGTGAGAGCGTATCGTAAAGAACTTGGTGTAACAGCCGTTTATAAAACAGTTGATACATGTGCAGCGGAATTTGAATCACATACCAATTATCATTATTCCACTTATTTCGGTGAAAACGAACAAGTAAAAACCGATAAGAAGAAGGTATTAATGATCGGCAGCGGTCCAATTCGTATTGGGCAAGGAATTGAATTCGATTATTGTTCGGTTCATGGGGTATATGCACTTCAAAGTGAAGATGTTGAAACAATTATGATTAATAACAACCCTGAAACAGTAAGTACGGACTTTGCTACAGCAGATCGTTTATACTTTGAGCCTTTAACGCTGGAATATGTCATGAATGTCATTGAAGCAGAAGGTATTGAAGATGTTATTGTTCAATTCGGCGGTCAAACCGCAATTAATTTAGCTCAAGGGCTTGAAGAATACGGCGTGAACCTGCTTGGTACATCGTTTGATACGTTGGATCAATTAGAAGACCGCGATCGTTTCTATCAATTGCTTCAAAAGCTGGATATTCCTCACGTTCCTGGTACGATGGCCAAAAACGTTGATGAATTAATTGAAAGTGCCCTAGAAATTGGTTTCCCAGTTTTATTAAGACCATCTTACGTAATCGGTGGTCAGGGAATGGAAATCATTCGTTCAAAAGAAAGCTTATTGAATCGCATTGAGAACGGTGTGGCTCTTGTTTATCCTGTGTTAATTGATTCTTATATTCCTGCGAAAGAAGCGGAAATTGATTTAATTGCAGACGGCTCTGATATTTATGTGCCAATCGTTGCGGAGCATGTAGAAAAAGCCGGTGTCCATTCAGGAGACAGTATGGCGTTCTTACCAGCTCAAACTTTATCACAAGTTACGAAAGAAAAAATGGTCGATTATGCGGAGCGTATCGTGAATGAGCTTAGCTATAATGGGTTAATGAACATTCAGTTTGTGATTGATGGGGAGAAAGTATATGTACTGGAAGTAAATCCACGTGCAAGCCGGACTATTCCAATCATCAGTAAAGTGACAGGTGTTTCATTAGTTCAAGTAGCAACGAAAGTATTGCTTGGTACGTATAAGCTTTCAGATGTATTTGAGAAAATAGGATTAATGGAAGACATTCCGTATTCTGTTGTGAAATATCCAGTATTCTCAACGTTTGCTTTAAGCGGATTGGATTCAAAAGTAGGACCAGAAATGAAGTCCACTGGTGAAGGAATTGCGATTGCTAGCTCGATGCCAGAATCTTTAGCGAAAGTATTCCACGCTCAAAAAGCGAAGCATAAAACAGGTGTATTCCAAGCAGCATCGGCACAATTAAGCCAAGAGCTAATCGATGCGACGGTAAAAGCTGGTCTTACAATTACCGAGACAGACTTTGAAGCATGGATTAAAGAGGAAGATGCTGGAGTCGTATTAGCATACGGATCAACAGAAGAAGATAAAAAGATGCGATTAATGGCAGCGAAATATCGCTTGCTTGCTTTTACTCAAGAAGAAACATACAAAGCGTATCTTCAATCATTAACGAATTTAGACTTTGATGTTACACCACTTCAAGAATGGCTGAAAAAGGAAGGGGTATCACACGTATGAACACGCTAGAAATTAATAAAGAAGCAAAAATTATTGATGGCAAAGATTTTTTAGCGATTGCTGATGTATCTTCGTCAACAATTTCTGGGCTATTACAATTAGCACAAGACATTAAGGCGAAATTACAAGCTGATGAAGAATACGCGCCATTAAAAGGGAAAACACTTGGAATGATTTTTGAGAAATCTTCCACACGTACACGGGTTTCTTTCGAAGTAGGGATGCTGCAATTAGGTGGTCATGCTCTATTCTTAAGCAGCAATGACATTCAAATTGGCCGTGGTGAAACGATTTCTGATACAGCAAAAGTTCTTTCACAATATGTAGATGGCATCATGATTCGTACATTTGAACATGAGAAAATTGAAGAGCTAGCTGGTGCAGCCACAATTCCGGTTATTAACGGTCTTACAGATTTGGCTCATCCATGCCAAGTGCTTGCTGACCTGTTAACGATTGTAGAGCTTAAAGGCGAGCTAAAAGGATTAAAAATGAGCTATATTGGGGACGGAAACAATATGGCCCATTCCTTAATGGTCGCTTGTGCAAAAATGGGCATGGACTTCTCAATCGGCTGTCCAGATGGCTATAAACCAGATGAGAAAATCGTTGCTCTTGCTCAAAAAGAAGCAGAAGCAACTGGCTGTCAAATCGTTGTGACAAACTCAGCAGAAGAAGCAATCAAAGATGCAGATATTATCTATTCTGATGTTTGGACTTCTATGGGGCAAGAAAAAGAAAACAGCATTCGCTTAGAAGCATTCAAAGATTATCAAATTAATGCAGAATTAGTGAAACATGCAAAACCAGATTACTTATTCATGCACTGTTTACCAGCACACCGCGAGGAAGAAGTAACAACAGAAGTAATTGATGGACCAAACTCTGTTATCTTCCACCAAGCTGGAAACCGACTTCATGCACAAAAAGCGGTACTTGTTGATTTAATGTCTAAATAAAATAAACTAGAAGCTGCTCATTCGGAGCAGCTTCTTTTTGTGCGACGGAATCTCGCCAAATTGGGTGATAATCTGGCCAATTCATGCAATAATCTCGCCAATTTGCCTCATAATCTCGCCAATTACTCTGATACGCTCTTTACATTTATTTTCTTTGTTATATATCCGAAGAAAGTTGTCATAAATAGGACGCCTACAACCATAATAATTAAGCTGCTCGTTAAATAAGACGGATTCATACTTAATAAAACGTCGTTTCTAAACCAAGATTGGAACGGCAGCCCTAAGCCAAGTAAAACACTAAAGAACAATACTTTAGTCTTCCAGCCTTTCCCTTTCATCTTTTTAATGGAGCTGTTAACGAACAAACGTAACAATCCTAAACCTGTACCAACTGCAAAGAAGATTAGTAAAAACACTTTAACATCTTCATTTAGTATAAACGCTTTGGCAATCATTCCAACAGCGATTAAAAACGTTATCATCATGATCATATTCGACTTTTTCATTTGAATCACCTTCCGTTTGATTGTACGTCATTCAACACAGTGTTGAATGCTATGCTTTTAGTTTATTTTATTGATAGAATGAAGGCAATAAACAAAAAATGTGTAACTGTTCATTAGTACGGAGGAAGTAGCATGAAGTCAATTTACGATGAAATGATTGAAAAGACAAAAGAGAAAATTCAAAAAAGCTTTTTGCAGTTACTAAAGGAAAAGCATTTCATGAAAGTATCTGTTCGAGACATTACAACAGTTGCAGCGATTAACAGGGGAACTTTTTACTTACATTATCAGGACAAATATGATCTTCTTAACCAAATGGAGGAAAACTTACTAGGGGGACTTGAATTACATTTACAGCGTCTAAAACCAGATATCTTGCTGCAACAAGCAGAAAAAGGACAAATTTCTATGCTTGCTGTTGAAGTATTCCGCTATATTCAAATTAATGTAGAACTCTTTCAAGTATTTTTAGGGGAAAATAATCACTTTGGCTTCCATAAACGGCTTAAACAATTTTTCGTTGATCACTTTGGGGAAAAAATGATGCAAAATGAGGCGTTTTTCCGGAACTTGGATATTCCAAATGAGTATTTATCTTCATTTGCTACCTCGGCTTTTTTAGGATTGATTGAGCAATGGCTTCATAATCACTTAGCCGAATCGCCTGAGGAAATGGCCGATATGTATATTCAGATCATCTTTTTTATAAGGAGTTTGTAATTTAGTTGGTTAAATGAGGGCAGTTGAAGGTATTATTCGATATATTAAAAAAATAACCTCAAAGATGAGGTTATTTTTTATTTGCTTGACGTCCGCTTTTTTTCTGGCTTTGTGAACTTGTGTTTCCGATTTGATATTCACTGCCCAATTCAACATCATTTCTTTTATCATGTTTTTCGATTTGCTCTCTCGTTTGATTGCTATTTTGCACACCTTGTTGTTTAGACATTGCTTATTTCATCTCACTTTCAAATAATATCGTTTTTAATATGCTCAAGTATTAGAAAGAAATTCACAACAAATATAATTAATGACAATCTGTGTAAGCAATTTAAAAACGCAGGAAATCAATGGCTTTAAATTAGGTTAGCAGAGGGTGGGATTGTTAAATTTAGTGTCAAACTAATATAAAGGGGAAGTTGACGGATACTAAATATTAAATCTCTTTATCAACTAAGTAAAGTGGGAGAAAATAATGAGTATTGAAATGAAAAAAGAGCATCTCATCCAGTACGGGTTAAAAGTGTTTGAAGAAATTGGAGCTAATGAAATTTGCAGCGTCTGTATTAGAAGTGGAAGTTCCTGCTGTCGGGGATGTGAATTTTTAAAGGATGGGGAAGGTTGTCAGAAGCGGAACATTTCTTGTATCGCATGGTTATGCGGCCTGCAAAAACATTATTTTGAAGAAGTTGGTTTATTGGATGATTGGGAAAAATTGTGGGCGAAAGTTCCAGGTAAATTACACCGTAGGGATGTAACTCCTGATATTGTGAAGGTGAATACTCTGCTCAAAGTTAAACACATTAACAAAAACTCTGGAAAGTTAGTAGCTGATAAATTCAATAATTTTATAGAAAATGGGGGGAATTTAGAGAAATTAGAGGAACGTTTACAACATGATTTTATTATGGGAAAACTATAAACAATCTATTGTTTGTAATGTTTTCATATTAGGATGAAAGGCTGTTGTAACAGCCTTTCTTATTTGTTAAAGATGAAGGAACTCACATGTCGTAAAAAGTAACCAATTATTCGGATGCATACTTAATTATGCCATGTAAATAAATGGAGTATTCTCGCTGTATACATTCTCTTAACTTGATTTTTCCTTCGCTTGCTAATTCTCCAAGCAATTCTTCAATCTTTTTTTCATCTTCTTTTGTAACCTTTGGAATCTCTATTGCAAAAAAATTACCTCGACTGGAATTACGTAAAGCTTTTAATAAATCAACTTTATTCATTGGGTCATCCCCTTTATTTATTTAATTTCGACATAAAGGAGTATTTTCCTTTAAATACTAGTTATTTCTCGAATTTGCCTATTCAGGGGCTTCCTTTAATAAAATTGGATGAACAAATCAAGCGCCTTCTCTTTTTTTACGAGAGAAGGCGCCTGATGTTCAATCTTGTTCTTCATTAAACCATAGAGGATCTTTGTTATCGACATCGCCATTGTAATTAATGAGAATTTCATCCCCTGCTTTTATATCTGTGAACGCATAGTAGTCAAACGTGTGATTGTCAAAATTAATTTCATACGTTGCATTCGGTTCATACGAATGGTTAAAAAGCATTCCATAGCCAAGAAGAATCGCAGTATGATTGATCCCGTACTCAAAAACGTAATCAGCGAGCAGTGTTTGCTCGATATGTTCATGCTGATCGTTAGGGTAAGGAAGGACCGGTGCTTCATGTATAAGCTCGCCTTTCTTTATATCGCGTGTAGCGAATACCCCTCTATTCAATTCTCCATCACTTAGTGGAGAGGTTTTTACTTCAATCATGGATTTCACCTGCTCACTTTTAAAGTTTCTTTCTAACTGTAACATTGTTATCGAAATTAAGTAATGGAAAGTTTAATTATTAACGCCATTATGCTTTATTTTATTTAAAATACTGAGTTTTATTGGGATTCAGAAGAATTTCGATTTTTCATAACAATTATTGCACAAAAGAGAGCAGAAAACTATACGAGCATCTATGGTATACTGAAAGGGAAAAAAATGTAATTTGAAATATGGAGGTACAATAGGCATGGAAGAACACATGAACTTGAAAAAAGCTTCATGGGACGACGGGCATCGTCTATGGCCGCTGCCTAAGTTGCCGTGGATTATGAAGCAGACATGGAACGATCTTTTGTTTGCTCATTATCCGATTGAACTTGAAGTTTTACAAGCGCTAGTACCTAATGTGCTGCCTTTGGATTCTTTTAACGGTATGGGGTGGATTGGTGTTGTTCCGTTTCATATGACAGGTATTCGAATGCGAGGCTTGCCGCCTCTTCCTGGAACGGATCGATTTCCTGAGCTTAACGTTCGGACGTATGTAACCATTGATGGCAAGCCCGGGGTGTACTTCTTTAGTCTGGATGCTGCCAACCAGCTTGCGGTGTGGGGGGCCAAAGCGTTCTACCACTTGCCATATATGTATGCTGATATGACAGTGAAGCGTAACGGGGCTAACATAGGCTATGAAAGCAAGAGGCGAAGTGGCGATGATGTGAAATTTATATGTAGCTATAGGCCAATCTCAGAGCCCTATCACGCAGCTAAAGGCTCTTTCGATGAGTGGATGTCTGAGCGCTATTGCCTTTATACCCTAAACAAAAAGGGGGTACCGCTTCGCTGCGATATTCTGCATCAGCCTTGGTTACTGCAGCACGCAGAGGCGGAGTTTAGTCAGAATACGATGCTATCCAAGCAGGGAATTCAGGTTGAAAGTGACCAGCCTATTTTGCATTTTTCAAAAAAGATAGAGATTCGTATATGGCCTTTAGTTCATGCATCTGACTAACCGTTTGGGATCTCGCTAAGTGAAAAAGGTGCACTCACGAAATCACGTGGATAAAGGAGTTCGAAGGAGCGGATTAAAATGATTGTGGATTGCCATTTTCATGTAGATGAAACGATGTTGACTTTAGAAAAAATGATAGAGGGTATGGATAAAAATAATGTAGCTAAAACAGCGCTAATTGCCCCTATGAACGAAACCATGTTTGAAGTAAATAGCACTTTTCAACATAATATACAACGCTTATTCCGTTCTCTCATACTACATGCCCCTCAAATTGGACTCAAAATTTATGATGGTTTAGTAAAGGATGGCTATTTGAAACTTTACGGAAATTCATACAAGATTTTCACTAAGCCGAATAATGATATGGTTGCTGCTGCCATTGATCGATTTCCAAATCGATTTCTAGGCTGGGTAACAGTAAACCCCATGATTCCCGTATCCATGGAAGAAGTAGAATTATATCTTCATAAACCTAATTTTATTGGAGTAAAGGTGCATCCGTTCATGCATCAATATAGTATTAAGGCACTTGATTCAATTGCGGCCATGTGTGAATCAAAAGGCTTCCCCATGATTATTCATCTATCTTCAGAACGAGACTCTTATAAATATTTACCTGAACATTATCCTAAACTTAAATTGATTTATGCTCACGCCGGTCTTCCCTTTTGGAAAAACCTATGGAAATACGTTAAGGATCAACCCAATGTATTTGTTGATACATCGAGTGATTATCTTAATTCATCTCTTGTAAAGAAAGCTGTGGAGTCTTTAGGGTATCGTAAAGTTCTTTATGGCTGCGACGGGCCATATGGAATGAAAGCATTTAATGAATACGACTATTCGGCAAAGAAGGAATGGATTGATTCACTTCAAATTCCTGATAACGAAAAGGAATATATACTTGGAAAGAACTTTTTAGAATTGATTGGTTAATTCAAAATTAGATCTGCACAATTTGATAAGGAGGTTCTAAAACAATGAAAACGGAAAAAGAGAAAATGTTGAATGGCGAACTTTATCATGCGGCCGATCCAGAATTACTACAAGAAAGAGTGAATGCTAGAAGATTAACTAGATTATATAATCAAACAATCGAAACGGATGACAATAAAAGAACGAAACTATTAAAAGAACTGTTTGGTTCAACTGGGGAAAATCTATATATAGAACCAACATTTCGTTGTGATTATGGTTACAACGTCCATGTTGGAGAGAATTTCTATGCTAATTTTGATTGTGTCTTTTTGGATGTTTGTGAAATTCGGATAGGTGATAACTGTCTGATTGCACCAGGTGTACACATATATACAGCGACGCATCCGCTAGATCCAACTGAAAGAATATCAGGTGCAGAATGTGGACTGCCGGTACATATTGGCCATAATGTCTGGATTGGCGGGAGAGCTGTTATCAATCCTGGAGTTAAAATAGGGAATAATGTCGTGATTGCTTCTGGTGCAGTCGTAACAAAAGATGTGCCAGATAATGTGGTGGCAGGTGGAAATCCTGCAAAAATCATTAAACAAATGGAACGGGGATAAAGAGCTTGAAGAAGTGAACCGGAATCCTAGCCGCGATGTTGCTGCCCCCAATTGTTAGATGGATCTAACAATTGGGGGCTTTTTTATTAGGCCGATACATTTTTATTTTTTCTCTGAAGCATCCACATTTCTAACGTCCCTGAGCCAAGCAATACTCCTGTAACAATAAGTACTAGACCGATGAAATGGGCTGGTACAATTGTTTCATTAAGAAAAATAGCTGCTCCAACTAAGGAAAAAAAGGTATTTAAATTCAAAAATATAGAGGCTTCTGCCGCTCCAACTTGGCCGATGGAGTAATTATAAATCAGATGTCCGATTCCGGTGGCAATCACAGCTGAGAAGAAGAATCCTGCCCAGAAAACAGGCGGAGCAGAAGCGAGTGATGTTAAGCCTTCTGGTTCTTTCCATAAGCTGATGGCGAAAAGAAGAAAAGATCCAATCAGCATCATATAGCCTGTCAAAAGGCGTGGATCCATCGTTTGGGCCGCTTTATTAATCAAAATAAAACTTAACGCCTGTGAAAGAATACAGAGTAAAATCTCCACATCTCCTAGATTAATAGAATGAACTCCATTGCCTCCAGCGAGAACGGTAAAACTAACACCTACACCACCACAAATAAAACCAATTAAACGAATGAATGACGGTTTTTTACGAAAAAATAACATAGATAGAATAACTGTCAAAAGCGGTCCCATACCTAAAATCAATCCGGTATTCGTAGCTGAGGTTTTCGTTAATCCTTCCGCCAAAAAGTAATGGTGTAAAACGACACTTAAAAGAGCTCCTCCAAAAACGTAGAAAAATTCGGATTTTCTAGGAAAACGAATGTGACCAAGGAAGTAAAGGATAAGAAAGACAACCAAGGAAGCTGTAAAGATTCTTAAGGAAGTCATAGTCACAGGATCAGCATGCGCTACTAAAACCTTCAGAATAGATACATTTAGCCCCCAAGAAACCATGATTCCAATAAGCATTAGGTAGATTTTTGAATAGCTCATTACAAACAACCTTTCAAACGTAGTCAATGATTGATTATACAACTTTACCTAAAAATTAACAGCTAAAAAGCTCAATTTTCTATGTTAAGTTTTTGTCGATGTTATATATGACTTGCAGCTCTAGGATTGGTCTAGAGCAATCTTAGAATATTACTGATGAATTGGAAAATGATAATAGTAATGATAAGAGGGAGGTTGCATGATGAAAGATAATGATGAACAAACTAGCGAGGGGCTAAATCAACTATTTGAAATCATTAATGCAAAAGGGGATACAGGGGAATTAAATCAAATAGTAGAAAGGTCCAATACAGATTCCGATACGGAAAAGAGACCTGCGAAATCTTAACAATAGCTCGACAGTTAATCCTCAACTAAAAAAGCTGACAATCGCTATACAAATGATTGTCAGCTTACTGGTTATTTGGTTAAAGCACGCTGTTTATCCAGCTCCAGTTGCTTAGGGAAGGATAGATGTTGAGGCAGTGTAATGGATGCGAAGCTGGCAATAATCCCAAGCAGTCCAGCAATGCCAAATGAAAATAAATGAGTACCGAACACTTCATATCCCCAGCCGCCAAGGAATGAACCTAATGCTGCTCCAATTTGATGTCCGATAAAAAAAGCCCAACCATTTAAGATTCCAAGTAAACGAACTCCATATAAATCACTTAAAATGGCTGTGGACATGGCAATGGATCCCGCCCATACTAATCCGCCAGTAATGGCGACAAAAAAGAGCTGCCAGTTCGTAGTTGCCAAAACTAAACCGAGGAACCCTAGTCCACGCACAAAATAGACTAAAAACAAAATGTTTTTCCGAGGGAAACGGTCAGCAAGCTGTGCTAAAAATAGGGAACTGAATATTGCGACAATTCCGATCATCCCAACACCAAATGAAGCAACCATTGGTTCATAATGATGATCCATCAACATAGGAACTCCGTGGGAACCTAAAAGATTCATTCCGAATCCACATGCGAATAATCCGAGTGTGATTTGCCAATAAGCCCGTGTCCTCACCGCATCTTTCCATGTAATATCTGAAGGCGCCCCCTGCCTTCCTTTATTGCCGGCAGCTCCTGCACCATCCGCCTCTTTAGGAACATCTTCATGCATAATAAAGATGGCTGAAGGAAGAACGATACAAATGAACACTCCGGCGAATATAAGGAGAGTTTGCTGCCAGCCGACAAGGTGGATTAACCACGTTTCAAGGGGTGTCATAACCGCGATGCCAGCCATTCCGCCTGTTGTTAAATAAAACAGTGCTTTCCCTCTTTGGCGAACAAACCACTTACTGACGATAGGCGATAAGGATATATTACTTAAAAAAGCAAGCCCAAGTGAGAGGAAAACACCAAAAGAAAGCAGAAAAGAAATGCTCCCTGTTGAATTAACCGTCCACACAATGGATAAACATACGACGGTTAATCCTGTTAACATTACGAAACGGGTACTAAAGGTTTTCAAAAGCATTCCTGCTAGAGGCATCCCGATTCCATAAACAATCATCCCAATAGCAACGATGATGGAAAGATCGGTTCGAGACAATCCTAAGTCAACCATAACTGGCTCCATAAAAGGTCCAATTCCCATCCGCATTCCCATCGTAAGTAAAACAATGACGGAAGCAGATAAAACAATATACCAACCGTAATAAGGACGTTTGCTGTTATCCATGGTGCATATGTCTATCCTGGTCGTTGAAGAAAGCGAGTAATGTATGCGTTTTCATCATTTCGAATAGCCTCCCGTATTTGAAAAAGTAATTTCCATAATAAGTATAAACTATATCCAGGTTCTTCAGATAATAAAAAGCTTATCGCTCTCCTCATTTATCTTTTTAGAAAAGAAGACTCCTACTTCCATTTTGGGCAGGGTATAGCCAAAAAAGAAGTGGGAGTCTTGTGGTATTCCTGTAAATGGTTCAACGTTCAAAAATTAAGTGGAGGAGTTCGAAGAAGGAAGCAAGATTGTAAACGTCGTTCCTTCACCCACCTTGCTGTCGACCATGATTTCCCCTCCATGTAAGGTGATAATTTGCTTAACGATGGCCAAGCCAAGCCCTGTTCCATCTTTTTTTCGAGCCGAGTCGACACGGTAAAATCGATCGAAAATCTGAGGGAGGGCCTCCTCGGTTATCCCAATTCCTGTATCTTTAAAAATAAGCTTAATGCTAGATTCAGTTTGGGATAGACTAATCCAGATGCTGCCCCTATAAGAGTTATATTTTATCGCATTTGTCAGCAAATTGTCCCAGACGTTAACCATAAGCTCAGGATCAGCTTTGAAACGGACAGGGGGAAGTTTATAGGAGACCTCGATTTCCTTTTCCTCCAGCCGCCATTGATATCTGCGTATCGTTTCTTTGATTTGTTCATCCATTTTGACGTCCGAAAGCTTCATTGGATAGGCTTTTTGGTCAAGAGACGTTAAGAGCAAGAGCTGTTTCGTAAGATTTGAAAGCCGTTTTGATTCATGGTCGATAATTTGTACATATTCGCTGCGTTCATTTTCTGTTAATTCTTGTATCTTTAGAAGTTCGGCATATCCTTGAATATTCATCAGCGGCGACTGAAAATCATGAGATACATTGCTGATGAAGGATTTGCGGGCTTCGTCATTATGCTGCAATTGTCTTTGCATCGTGTTGAAGCTTTCTACCAGCTGGCCAATCTCATCCTTGCGCTCGATTTTTAAAGGGTAATTAAAGTTCTCGCGCGTAATCTCTTTGGTTGCTTCCGTTAACTTTGTAATCGGCCGGATGAGGTGCTTGGCAAACAAGATTACTCCGCTGATGCTGACAACGGTAATTGCGACAAGGAACCCTGCGAGAATCATATGCATATCTGAAAAAAGCAGTTTGTTATTTGGACGCAGGAACAGGCCGTATTGCTGTCCATTCATGGTGATTGGAACGCCGACGGTATTTTTTAAGTCGTTTGAGAAATGCCCCATCAACAGAAGCTCATCGGAAAAATTATTCATTCCATGATAGATTTCTTTTTCTTCAAGCACCTTCATTGCTTCTTTTGGAAGCTCTTTTTTCATAAAAGGCTGGCCGAAATAAGCTTCTTCACCCGATTCATTTACCAGATAAATTTGATAGCCAAGATTGCCCATGGATTGCAAATAGGAATTAAAAGAAGAACTAGATGAATGCATCTTTTCAAGACCTGAGGCGATTTCCTGGGCAATCGCTACATTTTGCTGATCAATTTTTTCCTTCGTAAAAGTCGCGTAGACGAAATTAGCTAATGTAAAACCAATGGTGCTGCTGATAACTAAAATGACAAGTGTTGCAACGATGAATTTCCGATAAAGAGTCTTCATTTCATTTCCTCGAGCTTATAGCCGATTCCGCGTATAGTCTGAATTTCTACCGTTGCTTCATATTTTTTTAAGCGTTCCCGGACGCGGTTGATATGTGTATTAAGCGTTTGTTCGCCGCCTTCATAATCGACTCCCCATGCTTGCTCAACCAATGCAGCACGAGGTGTAACCTTATTCACACGTGAAGCAAGAAGGCTTAGCAGTTCGAACTCTTTTAGGGGGAGAAGGATGGTTTCCTGATTAATCATTACCTCAAAGCTTTTACGGTCAATCATAAGATTTCCAGCTTTGATTACCATATCCATTGCTCGTTCAACGCGTCTTAAAACGACGGCTACACGGAATAGCAATTCTTTCACTTCGAATGGTTTTACAATATAGTCTTCCGAACCAGATAAAAAGCCTTGTTCTTTATCGTCAAGCTGTCCTTTGGCGGTAAGCAGAATGACGGGTATTTGGAAGTCATTTGACAATAGTCTGGTCAACTCGAATCCATCCATCCCAGGCATCATCACATCGACAATGGCTAAATGAACAGTTTGCTCTTCTAAAAAGGCTAATGCTTCTTCGGCATTATTAGCGCGGTATACTTGATAGCCTTCACGGCTTAAATGAATGAATATAAGCTGCTGAATGTAGACATCATCATCTACAACGAGTATTTTCATCTTAATGGGCCTCCTTACAAGTAGAAATACAGAGGGGAGACCCCTCTGTATTCCTATAGACTATTATGAGAGGTCTCCTTATCTTTTTCAAATAACAATATTAATGAAGGAAGAAGCATTCCACGAACAAGGAATGTATCGAGCAGGATGCCTACAGCTACCATGAATCCAAAGACGAACAGGTCGGCAATCGGCATCGTTGTCAAAGCTGCAAATGTAGCGGCCAAAATGACACCAGCTGATGAAATAACCCCGCCGGTATTGCGGATTGCGACTTCGAGAGCTTCTTTAACCTTACGTGTTTTCCTCTCCTCCATGAACCGTGAAACAAGAATAATGTTATAATCGATGCCCAATGCCACAAGGAAGATGAAGGCATAGACTGGTACACGGGTACTGAGTGCATCATAGCCAAACAAGACGTCGACGAGAAAAATCCCAAGACCTAAGGCGGATACATAGGACAGCAAAATCGTCGCCATCATATAAATCGGCATCTTAAACGAGCGGGTAAGAGCGAATAACAGCCCCAAAATTAGAAGGGTTTCCAATAGTACAATCGTAACGATATCGCGGTTATTTACATCACGCTCGTCGACTAACTTGGCAGTAATCCCGCTGTAATAAGCTTCTCCATCTATGGAAAGCTCGTTCAGCATCTCTGGTGTGTTTTCACGCAGGTCCCGCATAAAGTTGATTGCTTCTGTAGAATATGGATTCATTGTCAAGGCTACGCTCATTTTCGCTGCCTTTGAATCCTCGGATTTTGCTGTCAGGCGGACAGAGGCAATTTCCTTAAAGCCTTGAAGCTTTTCGATAACCGCCATTGTATTAGCTTCCGTCATAGCTTTATCGCTGACTATGAGCAGGGTAGATGGTGCAAGCTCTCCTTTATCATATCCCGCTTCGACAATTTCGTAGCCTACACGAGATGGCAGGTCTTCAGGGAATTTTTTCACTGTGTCGAATTCATAATCAAGGTTCAGGACATTAAAAGCGGTTATCACCATGAAGATTGCAACGATTCCACCTGATAAGCCGGGCTTGTTCACAACGAGCTTGGCAATCGGTCCCCAGATACCATGTTTGATTTCTTTTTCTTGTCCGTACTTGGGAACTTTAGGCCAGAATGCTTTTCGGCCGAATAGTGTAAATAACGCAGGTACCAAAGTGATGGAAGCCAGCATGATAAAGAACATAGCCATTCCAAAGATTGGCGCGAAGTTTTGATAATCACGAAAATCGGCGAAGAATAAGATAAGCATCGCAGCGAGCACAGTTCCTCCTGCAAACAATACAGGTTCTCCAGTGGCACGCATCGCATATTTCATCGCTTCGTATTTGCTTTCATAACGGTTAAGCTCCTCGCGGTAGCGGGAGAAAACAAACAAGGAGTAATCAATTACGGCTGCGAACAATAAGATGCTCATGATGGAGGTCGTTGAGTTATTAATCTCAAGTCCGCCAGCCCCCATTAAAGCCGCACTTTGATTCACAACTTGGTAAACGATAACCGTTGCAAACAGTGGTATGAAGGCAAGTAATGGTGAGCGGTAGATGACGATAAGCAATACTAAAATAATGACAATTGTTGCAAGCAATAGAACAAAGTCCGCCTGTTCAAACAGTTTAATAGTATCTCCCGCAATTCCTGCCGGGCCAGTTATATAAAAGTTAGTGCTATCGAGCGTTTCGGCAATCTCATTACCAATCTTGGAAACTCGGTCATTGATTTCGGCATATACGTTATTGCCAAGTCCAGCTTCCAGTACCATTGGCACAATGATAGTTTTTCCGTCTTCAGAGATAAAGCCCTCTAGCGCTTGCGGGGCCAGTTTGCTGATATCGACGATTGATTCAATTTCTTTAATATCTTCAGCTAGAATCCCGTCCAATATCTGTTTAGCTTCTTCGATATTGACATCGCCATTTTCATTATGGAAAACAAGGATTCCGGGTGTGCCTTGATCATTTGGGAATAATTCTTCCGTTTTTTGTTCAGCTATTATGGATTTCGCCTCATCAGGAAGCGACTGGAAATTGGTTACTTTATAGTCGCCAAGCTTTGGACCGGCACTTAAGCCAATCATCAGGACAAGCCAGGCAATTATCGTGATCCACATTCCACGCTTTGTTGAAACCCAGTCTGTAATTGGATATAGCAGTTTTTTCACAATGAAACCTCCTTAAAGTATTCAATTGCCATGATACTGAATGAACATAAATTTAATATCAACTTTTGTTTACAATGTCGGCATGAAAAAGAGGAAGTGTATAATTTTGGGGTTGGTTATGATTATCATGAGGAAGATGACTAAAAAATTAAAGAAGCTATAAAAATAGCTCCTCCGTTCTTTTACTTAGATTATTGTAAATGCTTGGGCGGCGCATTTTTATGTGCTTGATTCTCAAGTTCTGCGAAAATGTCCTCTTGATTTTCGGCCTTATACGGTTTGTTTACTTTCATTTATTTTTCTTTCTAAAATTGATAATAGTAGTTTTTAAAGCAGCGTAATTTCCGATAGCTGCGTAGCCGTAAAACCATCCCATGAAAATGCCAGCAAGTAAATTATGTCGATGACTAATGAAAACGGAAATGATTAAACCAAGGGTTAAGGCTACGGTTGGAACAAATTTTGAAGGAATACGTAAAAAGATTTTTAAAAGTTGAGTAATGATCATTATAACTGGAATAGCTATAACAGCATCCCAAAAATTCGTATGGATTGTTGGGAAATCCATCTTTTCACCTCTTATGAAAAAAGTCTAAATAGATAATTGTTGTTTTCACCAATCTAAAATGATGATTGCACGGTTTTGATAGAAGGAATGTTTTGTTGAACTAACAGGAGGCTTACAATGTATGAATGAACCGCATTTTAATATGCGGTTCAAATTTAGATGATTCTTCAGATTATAAGTCTGAAGAATCATCTAAA
>NZ_JBALMU010000022.1:0-5289 GCF_036962285.1 Bacillus sp. JJ634 | reverse complement strand
TAAATCTTCACGAAACATTCCTTCTTTCATTTTGAAATCAGGGTAGTAGTTGTAGTCCACCTCACTTTGTAAACCAATTTACATCCACTTGGGGAATTAAATGGTAAAAGGAACCATATAAAATTATGAAAGGGGGAGAATCATAAAATGCGGATGACCAACAACTATGTTCATGCGAGTATGGTTTACATTATGACTAACATGGAAGCAATGAATGCGGTCATTGCCTTTTACAGGGATATGAATGGGATGCTTACTTTTGTCGGATTATACCCAACATATGGAAAAGGTACCGGTGCAAAGGAGGTCTCAACTGCAACACCAAACGATGGAATTGATCCCCTTATGTCAGAAGGCTCACTAACTTTGTCCCCTGATGGCCGTTTCCTATTTGCAGTTAATACAGGCAGCAATAGTATAAGTAGTTTTATCGTATCCGACAGCGGAAAACTTATTCTCGTGGATGTGAAGCCATCAGGAGGCACTCAGCCCAATAGCATAGGTGTGTTCGGTAATCTTCTCTATGTTTCCAATGTGGGTGATCCAGCTAATCAATTTACATCCAATATTTCGGGTTTTCGTATAGAGGATAGTGGGCACCTTACTCATATCCCAGGATCTATTCATTCCCTAAGTACCATTAATGCTCAGCCTGTGCAAATTCTTTTCACTCGGGATGGCAGTAAAATGGTTGTACCCGAGCTTACTACAAACCATCTCAGTGTATTCCATGTTAATAAAAGTGGTACTCTTACCGGACCAATTATTAACGAATCTAATGGTATGACACCGTTTGGCTCTTTTTTCCTTTCCTCAGGACTGCTTTTGGTTTCGGAGGCAGGTTCTAATGCGCTATCATCATATTCGTTAAGTGACAATGGGATACTTAATGTAATTAGTGGCTCTGTACCGACCGGCCAAAAAGCCACTTGCTGGGTTACTACAGCGAGGAATGAGCAATTTGCTTACGCTATCAACACCTTAAGCGGCACAATAACCACCTATAGTATTGATCGTAACGGTGCACTAACAGTTGTCGGGCATACTACTAGTACACCAGCAGGGACAGCAACTGGCTTGCCAATGAATGTTGCAGTGAGTAAGGATGGCCGAAATCTTTACACTCTAAATGGGAATCAGGGTACAGTATCAGTATTTAATATCAATGATGATGGTAGTCTAGTAAGAATACAAGTTGCTGAATGGGCCAAACTTCCTTATTTTGGATCGCAAGGTTTATCTGTCCTTTGATTGTATCGGGTTCACCATACTGGGTGCAATAGAAAAATACAAAAGTTACTTAAAAAAGGCTGCCGACATACTGGTAGCTTTTGTTATGAGACAACATAATTCCTAAGCAAGATTGTGAAGAAATGTACTGTGCGAAACGTTTCCTTATAAGTGCCAAAGCACGAAATAGGGGAATGGCTGAAAAGCAATTACAACTGATTAATCGAAACTCGGAATGAAAGCCGTCATGTTGAGCTGAAACGAGTTATCTGATACTCCTACATGCACCGAATGGTAGTAGCCTGAACGTGTATGAAGCTAGGTGAAGTCGGCTGAAATGTACCTAAGTTCTTAAACAGAATATGGTTCATGATAGGTCGGGATGCTACAAAATATCTAAGGTGAGAATGTCCAGATGGACTGACGAACTTGCGAATGTACGGGTCTAGATTTTTGATACGCTCGAAAGACGTATACTGTAAGTGCAGGGTCAAACACCGAAAAGTACGACTAGTACATAGGAACCTCGGAATATCTAACAAATGAGGATATGGAGTTGACAGGCTTAAATAAGCACCTGCGGATATATGTATAGCTAGGTTAATCGGAACGTTGTAAGTAAGAAACATCTACTATTAAACGACTACTATCGGGATGGTGTCTATAAGATAAGCATTTATCGAAGTGACTTTATTCTTATGAAAGTAGGTACATAGTATCATTTAAGTGTGTAACGAGCGTGAAGGGATGGTCCCGAGTCTTCTCTTTGGAAACTAAGTCAATTAAATGAAACTCACAGGGTCGAGTAGGATGATGGGATTTTCCGCAAGGAAGGAGAAACAATCCATCGATGAGTACAGCTATTTAATTGCTTTAGTCTAAAAGAATAAGATGGAACGCCTAATGCGGTGAAAGTCGCACGTTGGGTGTGGAGCAGGGGAAAAGATGGAGATTACATCAAAGTCTTACCTATTGCTATTAAAGTAACGAAGCATGTTAGTGGAATAACACTTGTTAAAATATAAAGGTACCTGCTTAATAAACAGGTACCAATTAACTATCTAAAAGCATCGTTTTGTTAGTATTTTTCCATTTTTAATATCCACCTAAAGAATAGTCTCCTGGTCCAATCAAAGCTAAACCCACCGAGACTACAATTAAAAATAGGTTATACTCGAATCCTCCAGCTGTAACGGAAAAACCTTTTGGACCATGAACTTTAACAATAGCCCCTAGCATTACTAAAACAATAAGGAGTGCACCTATAGGAAGAAATATTCCCAGTATAAACAAAATAGCAGCCAATAGCTCAGCAATCCCACTAAACGTTGCTATAATTACCCCTGGCTTTATGCCGATTGATTCAAACCATCCTCCAGTCCCTTTAATACCGTGACCTCCAAACCAGCCGAAAAGTTTTTGACAACCATAAAAAAAAAATATAAATCCAATCATTAGACGTATAAGGAGTAATCCTAAGTCTGCCATTTAATCAACCTCCATAAAATAGAAACTCTACTCTTTGTAATTCCCTAAAAATTTTATTTTATTCAGGAATCATAAAGTGAGATTACTTTATGTGGTCTTATAAAATATTCTTAGTAAGACCTAAGGCTTTAATTATCAGGTAGCTTTCTTTAATAAGGAGTAGAGCTTTTTCTGTTGTTACATTTTTAATTCGATTCTATGTGGGTATGAACTTCTGTTTTTTAATTAATTTATTTTCCACCAAAGTTGCTATGTCATGTGCACTTCGTATATCTAAATTTGAATTAACTAGAATGACTAGATCAACTACAACGTTATTACCGTAATTCCTTGCTTTTATACTTTTTACACCTTTTACTCCAGTATCCTCCTGATTTATTGATATATAGGATTTTTTTATTTCGAAAAATGGTTCTTCTTATCCTGCTGATTTGTAAATAAGACTTGCCTTAACGCATATTCGAATGACCATGTAAATATAAATAGAGCAGAAGGAGTATTTTGGGGAGGTTATAGAATGAACGGGGATGATACATCTTTGCATGCTGATACTGGTGTTACATCTGGATTGTTCGTTGAGCGCTCTTTAAATGAAATTCGTTTTTGGGCTAGAATCATGAAAGAACATTCTTTATTTCTTCGATTGGGTTTTAGAGCAGAAGATACTCAACTAATTCAAGAGGCTAATCAATTTTATCAATTATTTGAATACATCGAACAAACTGCACATTCCTTTAATGATCAAACAGATCCCGAACAAATAAGAAGATTTAATTCAGAGGTACAACAGGCTGCAACTAATATTTTCTTATTTAAACGGAAAGTATTAGGACTAATTCTCACATGCAAATTGCCGGGGGCAAATAATTTCCCACTATTAGTTGACCATACAAGTAGGGAAGCTAATTATTTTAGAAAACGATTGATTGAATTAAATGAAGGAAAATTACAAGCGCTTCCAGATGCTATTATTAAAGAGAATGTCTTCTTCTTAAGGATTATGGCAGACCATGCTAAATTTATTGGTCATCTCCTTGATCCTTCAGAAAGAAAACTAGTTGATTTAGCACAGAATTTCAGCAATGATTTTGATCAATTGCTGTATCAAGCAAGGGATTTAGAATCTATGAGGCCACAATCTCAAACAGTTCCTCTTTTAGATCAATTCCTTGATCAAAATCGGGTGTCGGTCGCATCTCTTAGGGACTTCAAAAAAACAGCCCGTGATTTAATTGAGCAATGTAAAATAAAGAGCATTATTCATCCCCTATTAGCAGATCATGTTTTCCGAGAAGCTGATAGGTTCCTAGAAATCATTGATATGTTTGATGCGCACCTTACAGGTGGTGCCAAATAAAGCGGATAACGGCAAAAGTTAAAGAATGTGCATGTGGGTCTAATAAAGCATGCTAGTTGTAGTATGAATAAAAAAGTATCTATCACGCCTAAATTGTAAATGATAACACAATAAAGGCGGTGTGATACTTGGCTAACAGGAGCGTTAATTGAAGAATTAAGTAGATATTATGAGTGAGGTCAGATTTTAGTTATTCAATTAAAGGGCGCAATTCTGCAGTAAGAATTGTGCTCTTTCTTCATGTTTAGGGCCAGATTCTGGAGTAAACAGTTGTGGTACTATGCTAAGGTTAGGAAGATATTGTGAAGAAATATACTTAAAGTAAACCAGCTAATAGTTTGTCAATATTTTTCAATAAAAGATTAAAATCATAGATGATATACTAAAAAGCGCATACCAAATAACCTTCCGTTTTCTCTCGAATGGAAAGTTTTGAGTTATTTAGTTAGACATAGTTTTTAAGCTTTATCATGGAAGGTTGATTTGCTTAAGGCATAGATCCAGTGTAAGATCTTATTTACACAAGCAATGACGGCAACTCTAAAAGGTTTACCTTCATCACGTTTTTTATCGTAGAACTCAAGTAGTTTCTTGTGATGATTTTATCTGTGTAGTCTTTTGCGTCCTGTTACCATGAATTCCACACCGTACAGCCATATATAACGCTCGTCTTAGTCGGATAGACCCTTGTTTAGTGAAACAAACAAAACGTAACTCCAAAATAAGCAACTTTTGTTGTTTATTTTGGAGTTACTTGACGTTTACTTTTATTAAAGTACTTGCCTTTAGTTTAATAGAAATGATGCTACTCCGAATCCTTTAGTTAAATTAAGATTATTTGAAAGAGGATATATAGGCTTGGCCATAATTAGAAAATCCAAGTTTTAATTGGTTCCTCTTTGTTTATTATTTCTTTTGTAGACATTTAACTAAACATTTGACTAAGTCTTCAATACACTTTTCGGGGTTTTTCCCATCCTTTATACATTTTTTGAAATCTTTTATACATTTATCAATACATGGATTTGGCGGTTTCGGCTTCATTTCCGTACCATCCTCCTTTACTGTTAATATATTTCAATATATGTTTAAGATGGAACTGTGCTTGAGTAAATGACTAGATGTTATGTTACTCTCGTAAAAAATTTTTAAATAATTGTTATTTTTGTAATGATTTACTCATTGAACTAGTCTAGTAGAAGGGAAAAAAATCT
>NZ_JBALMU010000021.1:2173-38630 GCF_036962285.1 Bacillus sp. JJ634 | reverse complement strand
AATACTTCCCTCCCCCCTTTAATGCTCGCGATAACTCACCATATTGCTCTCCATAATAAATATAACTTACAAGTTGAGAATGAAATTTCATTTCGGCTAAAACTTGATGTAAAGCCTCACCATTTTTTAACTGTTCCATTCCTTTCTGTAAATCTTCTTGTCTTTTTTTCGACTCCTGAAACGTTAAAAAACGAATCGCTTGTGCTAAAGAATAACCGTGTTCCAACAATTCCCCAAGCTTTAGTAAAAATGAAGCTTGCTCCTTTACCTTCCATTTACCCCCTCTCATCAATAAATACCAATCTTTCAAATTCTTTGTTCTCGACAAAGCCCATCGCTACAGCTTTACCGATTTCTTCTTTCAACGTTCGATGGCGAGCTTTGATATTCTCTCCTTTTACTCCTTGTAACACTTTCACTAAATCTCTTCCATAAAGAAGTTCATACACACTTGCTCGCTTATTTGCAGCACCGCCTACTGTTCTTCGATTTTTTAATTCGACTAAACGCTGTGCCGTTACGGCAATTAAACTTTGTTCAATTTCTAACCAGCTTACACCAAACTCTAACAGCCGTGAAATAGCTCCTGTGGCATCGCGGCTATGCATCGTTGTTAACAGTAAATGGCCTGTAAGTGCCGCCCTAATCGCTATTTTAGCTGTTTCTGAATCACGAATTTCTCCCACCATAATTACATCGGGATCGTGACGTAAAGCTGCCTTTAAACCGACTGAATACGTAATTCCCGCTTTCTCATTAATTTGAACTTGCAATACGTTTTCGGATTGATTTTCGATAGGATCTTCAAGAGTAATAACATGGCGGTTATACAATTCCTGCACATGATGAAGGATGGAGTACAGCGTTGTCGTTTTGCCTGATCCAGTTGGTTGAGCACTTAGGGATAACATGTTATAATCCCTTTTTATATAACATTAGAAGGTGAACATCATGAAGGTCGCAATATATTTAAGAAGAAGCCGTGATGAAGAAGGTCTGGGCATTGATGAAGTGTTAAAGGTGCATGAACACACTCTCGTCAATCTCTGCCGGAATAACAATTATGCTTATGATGTATTTAGAGAGATAGCTTCATCTAGTAGCATAGGCAACAGACCAGAAATGGTCCATATGTTAGAACTAATCAAACAAGGTATGTATAATGCAGTTGCTGTGATGGATATAGATAGGCTTAGCCGCAATGAATTCGACTCAAGCGACATTAAACGTGTCCTACATGACACTGGAACACTAATCATAACACCATACCGCATATACGACCTACAGAAAGACGATGACAGCCTCTTAATGGGTGTAAGCAGCCTCATAGCATCGCAGGAATACAAGCTGATACACAAGCGGATGCAGAGAGCTAAAACATACTGCAAACAACAGGGACAATGGGTGGATGGTATTCCTCCGCTTGGATACGATAAAGGCAAAGATAAGAAACTAGTACCAAATGATAGAGCCGAAGATGTCAGATTCATTTTTAATTCAATTGTAGATGGAAGGACAATACCATCACTCATAAAAGAGCTTGAAAGAATGCATATAAGGACGCGTACAGGCTCTCAATTCCATTACAATGCTATTCTTCGTATCGTCAATAATGAGGTGTATAAAGGCTGTCTTCACGGCCTAAAGGATACTCACGAAGCCATTGTAATAGCCGATGTATGGAACAAAGCGAATACAATTGTGAATGAATATAGCTTTAAGGCTCCTAGAAGCAAGAATCGTGTGTATCCTACTACTGGATTGATTTACTGTGGTAACTGTGGCAAAGTACAAGGATGTAATTATCATCCGCACATTGATAAATACTATGTAAAGGTATGTAAGTGTGGCAATAGAACATACTATTATAATGATGTATTAACGCTAATTAAAGCAGATGTATTAAGCCACAAAGAAACACTGTTAAATAGCATTTTAGAGCTTGAGAACAACACAGAGAGCAATAATACCACTACCTATCGTACAGAACAGCTCCAGAAGGCCATACAAAAGGTTGAGATAGCTTTAGATAAGATAGAGATTCTGTTTGAAGAAGATGAAATAACGCTGCCCCAGTATCGAGAGAGAAAGACTAAAAGACAAGCTGAATTAGAATCACTGCATGCAGAATTAGAAGCCATTCCTAATACGGAAGCTGTGAAACAATCACTGGAAGAACAGCTCGCTGCGATTGATACACTGGTTGGCAAGTGGCAGTTTCTAGATGGAGAAGGATTATCAGATGAGGTTGTTAATCGAGTCCTCCACGTGCTAATTAGAGGCATTGTTTGGAGGTATGATAAGGGCCGCACTACTCCAGTGTTAAGGATCGTATATAAATAGTCGCTCTCAGACAAATCGAGTAAGTCTATAAATCGAATCTCGATTAATGAGAAAGACCCATATAGACAAAAAAGGCGCTCTAGAAATAATCTAGGCGCTTTTTTTTATAGTCTGTAATAATATACTTGCTGCAGCTTTGATTGCATCTGCTGATGGTTTATTAACAACGATAACTTTAATTTTGCTCATGTCTGACTCCCCTTGCTGTTATTTGCTAGAGGTATCGAAACCATTTAAACAGAAAAACGCAATGGTAATGTTTACCCACGCCTCGGTTTAACAAATTTAGCAGTTTGGCGTAGTTATCTTTATTAAAAGAAAGAGGCCTCAGATGACCTCTTCAAGAGTTATACTACTTAGCATATGACATTGCATAGATGCTGTTAAATAGGTTATGATTACTTATGATATTGGAAATCCTTGGAGACTTTCATTGTTAGCCACAATGGGAGTCTTTTTGTTTTCTTTGTATTGGTTAATCATGTCGTAATCCTTTGGTGTTAAGCGTTGTGTACCTTCTATTATTATCTCTTCTATTTTATCTATATCACCGCCATACGCTTCAAATATGACTGCTAAGGATGGTGCAGCTTGTTTTCTTAACCACTCTTCCTTATCTTCAATGGTTTTTGTTTCTTTGATTATGGTGAGCGGTAATACATCTACTCCAGCGAGAAAATTCCTCCAAAAGGGTGCTGTTTTCCACCTACTACGATTCGAATCCTTACCTTTTACAGTAAATCGTAGGTAATTCTTCAATATACCGCAAACAGTTTTCCCGATGGCTATTTCACCTTCTTTTTCTGTTGCTAATATTTCCGCTACCAATTGGGCTTTTGTATTCCTTAACTGAATCTCCGTACGATTCCAAAAGCTGATGCCGTCGGGAAGCATGTAATTGGTGTTTTGTCGCTCACTCAACTTGTCATACATTCTAATTTGGACATTGGACTTATTGGAGCCAAAATAGACCGTTATCCCTCCAACTTTTCCTGTTGTAATTTCTATATCCTCGAAATTACGAGCCCTTTTAAACTTCGATACCAGTTCTTTGTTCTTAACTTTCCTTACTATACCTTTAATAGTAAAAAATCCTTCGAAGTCATCCACTGCAATATCCAAACGTGAGAAGGAAGCTTGATAATCAAGCACAACCGTACATAGTTGTTTCCAAGAACGCTTGTTGTAGCTTTCATACTCCCTGCATCCACGACCCGTCATCTCCAAATGGATGCCCATATCCTCCCTTCCATCAAAGAAAATTGCTATGCTGCTATTACGCAAACATTGACGATATCCATTGGTCCCTCTATCAAGAAAAAAGGTGGCTGGATTGAGCAGTAAAATGTCCGAAATTAATTGTTCCGGACTTACAGAAAAGAAAGTGACTTCAAGCCAGTCTATACAAGCCCTCAAGCCGTTTTCCAATGTATGCCCACCTCCCCTGTTAGTGTACGGGAATTGAAAATCTCTTAATTCCGCTTTGTTTTGTTGTCCCATTGTAGTAATTTTCCTCCTATATTTATAAGCCTTCGGCTAGTGGGCAAAAAGATCGTGCCCATAATTTGCAAAACACGGTTAACATAGATCAACATCTAAAAATACTAGTAATGAAAAATGAGCTCATATCATGCTATTATCAAGGGTTGTTCAGCCCCGCTTCACAAAAGTGTAGCTAACGCTAAACTTCAAGCCCTTGACAATAGCACCCTTCCCCGTTGCCGTAAGATCACCGACGGCACCGCACTGAATTAGAAGGAAGTAAGGTGTTCCGTCAGTCTTTCTAGTTTAACGGGTCCGGGAAGATAGATAGAGCAACTGCACAATTCTTGCCCATTGCAAACCTTGGGCTTTGCCCAAACCCCACCCTCCGGACAGCCCCCTAAATTAGAAAGGGAAACCCCTATTGTCCCAATATGCGGTTTGGAGCACATGTATAACCCGGCTTTGTGAGAGCGTTCCTAACGGCGTCTATCCGTACATAAGGTGTTTCAGATGACTTTTTTGGTCTATTCGTCATCTGCAAGTACCGTATACGCCATTGATTCGCTTCTTTTTGAGCCTTTGTTGTATCCACACGGCTGTTTTCATCTTCCAACCGCTTAATAAGTGTTTCATAGTAATTCATCATGCTGTTAAATCCTCCTTATTTGTCCGGCGGTTTGCAAATCCCGCAACCTTTTTTTGCTGTTTTTCTTGTTTCAACTGCTTTATTTGTTCGTCATAAGCCCCCGCAATGTAAGAAACGATAATTTCCTCATGGTTAGGGCTAATTTTTTTGAGATCCCGCTCATAACGGGAAACCAATGTATAGCAAATTCCAGTGATAGCTTCAAACTCTTTAAGAGTTAATCCATCAATTTCACGGTTCCAGTTGAGCATTTCACCAAGTGATAAGTCCTCAACCATAATTTCCATAGATTCATCAAACATCATTTTCGCCATGCTATTTCCACCTTTTCTTTTATTTGCGGTAAACATAAGCACTTGTTTTCGATTAGTCAAATGTTTTTAATAGGCTTTTCTGAATTCACTGTTTTAGATGCCACCCAGTGGGGGTGCAGTTGCTAAAACACCCATATACAAGCGTTTTTAAGGTATTCAGAGGTTCCGAGTAGCAATTTAACTATGGACATTTTTTTCGGTCTGTTTGACCAAATTTATTTACTTGTAATTTTTTCCTATATAGATAAATTTTTTAATATTTTTCGAAGGACAAGGTGGTTTATATGGGTTTTATCCGGAAATGTTACCGTGCCCACCCCCGGGGGGAAGATTGCGTTGGTAAAGGTATACCTTTAAGGACAGCTATAAACTTAGTTTATTTTCGTTTGTAATGGTATGAAAATAAATATATAAACGTTTTTTTAATTTTAATTACCTTTATAAACGAATAAGATAAAATTAGATTAAGGAGAGGATTAAAATGGTAGCAACAAAAGTATTTGGATACATAAGAGTTTCAGCAACTGATCAGAACGAAGCGAGACAATTAGAAAAGATGTTAAGTAAAGGAATCAATGAAAGAGATATTTACGTTGATAAAGCTACAGGAGCCAATTTTGAGCGTCCTTTATACCAGGCATTAAGGAATAACCTCAGGGAGGGCGACTTAGTTTATATTGATGCATTAGACCGCTTAGGACGTGATTATGACGGCATCAAAAAGGAATGGCAGCACATAACCAGAGAAGTTAATGCAGATATTGTCATACTTGAAAACGAACAGTTATTTGATAGTAGAAAATTTAAGAGTATGGGCGATATGGGAAAACTCATGGAAGACCAATTTCTTTCTCTTTTGTCTTATGTAGCAGAACAAGAGCGCAAGAAGATTAAACAGAGACAAAAAGAAGGTATTGCAGTAGCAAAAGCCAAAGGAAAGCATCTGGGCCGCCCGAAAATGGGGTTAGATACATTATCCAAGAGCCAACTTAAAACATTTCAAGAAAAGTATTCAGAATGGAAAGCCGGCAACATTAAGGCAGTTGAATTTATGCAGATACTAGACCTAAAAAAGAACACATTCTATAAAATTGTTAAGGAATATGAAGCTACAAATTAACCATTTTACAGTGAAGTTTAACAGAACATAAAATGAACAGAATAAGCAACACCACAAAATGACAAAAAGAGTCTGGATAGGACCGACTCTTTTAAAAAATGCTCTACATATAGAAATTTTCATATTCTTTTATAACTTTATGTATATGTGGAAATAGCCTGTATGTCTCAACATATTTGATAGCATGAAGCTGACCTTTTAATACTAGAATTAGTTTTCTCACATCATCCTTCATTGGCATTGGTTGATTCTGTACCTCTGCCAAAGGAAATTGTTTTAGCCTAAGGAAATTCTGATACATTTCTTTTTGTAAGGCATTTGAAGATCTAATTGCTTTTTTATCAGTAACAATGACACCTGTAATTTTTTTAGCTTGATCACCGGCATAATATTTTATTTTCCGAGGATGAATTGTAAGTTCATACTTCGATATTATATTTATTACCTGTTTGATAAAGTTTTTAGGTATGCTAGAACTTTTCGAAAACACCATATCGTCAACAAACAACGAAAATTTAATATTGAATCTTGCCGCTAGTATATAGATACCATTAAACATATCAAAATAAGACAAATAGGAAAGAATCGTGCTTGTAGGAAATCCTTGAGGTAAGTTCCTACTATCTTTATCCCTAGAGGGCTGCGTAGTCAATAATGTTAGAATTCTTGAAACATCCGGACTCATTTTTAACTTGTTTTTAAAAAAGCCGTAAACATAAGAATCTTTTGTACTTGGAAAAAAATCTTTTATGTCTATTTTACAAACATGTAAATTATCATTATTTTCGGTAGTATGGTACAGCGCATGAAGTTTATGATCCTTTCCACGCATACCACCAAATACGTAAGCTGGATATTCTGTAGACTGAAGTAAACTATTTAATTTCCTTAACATTCTTTTGTATCTTACATCTTGGTCATACAACTCTCTTACTTTGTTTCCCTTCTTCTTTGTAAATGGAAAACACTGAAAAGAAGCCTCTAAATCCTTCAATGCCTTTGCATCGATTGACAGGATTTTCGATAGCTTCTTTTTTGATTCCAATCTAAATAAAGGGCTGGTTTCAAAGTCCATTTTACATAAACCCCTTTAATTTTATATCGGGAATTAGAGATGATTAAAAAGAGTTCTTTAATAAAGCTAAAGATGGAATCCGCATTAGGAAGGGCTTGAGAACCGATCAAATAACCAAGGCCAGATGTAGCGCCTAAAAGAAATCTTAATAGCAGTTTCTTCAGCTTCAATCTAAAGCGTTTTTTCCTCTCTTTTTTCTGATGGATGCGAGCTTGTTTTCTGGTTTCCATATTAAAACCTCCTTTGAATTAAGGGCCTTAGCCCCCCTCTGCTCAATTCAATTAAAGGAGAAATACGGGACATACCATCAGCATCTCTAACCCCAAGAGTAACCAAACCTCTGCTCACTCTTAGTACTTGTGAACCTATTATCGTAGTTTAGTTGTGTGCCATAATGATAGATAGTGTGACACACGTGTGCCCGGGTACACTGTGCCTCGGACGTCAGTGATATCACCTGTCTTCAAAATGCTCGCTCATCATAACAACTGATGAACTAAAAATTTGCAGAGAATAATTCCCATTCAAGCTTCGCAGTTTTATTATACTACATTAGTAAGATTATCCAAAGTGATTTACTCAAAAAATATCGAAAAATCTGATAATATGTCTTACAGTTTTACCTCACATTATTCTTTGATGCTTACCAGGTTATGATCGCCTGTTATTTGGTTCACTAAATAGCCGCTGATTTACTACCAAAATCTTTTAGGTTTTAGGTTCAACTACCACATGGAAGAACGCATTTTTATTACAATTTTATGTGGTGAAGGTCTGCTTCATGGTTGGCTAACAGGTCAGGCAGTTTATGTACCGGTTTTAAAAAGTTATTATAGCAATTACAGATTATCTTCGTAATGATTAAACCAATCCAATAAATTAGTTTGGTTTAACACAGGGAAATTAATTCCATCTATTATCTGTGCGAAAGAGAAGTTGTTAGTAATAAAAATCCCACTAACTTTAGTTATTTTGGTTTTATCTACTGTTAAGTCTCTACAAATTAAATCCAAATTCTCTTCAACAAATTCTATCTTTTTTTGAAGTTTGTACGAGAAAGTGGTCTTAGTTTTTTTTATTTCGTTACCAATCGACTGTGTATTATATTTAAAAGGGAAATTTTTGCATTCAATTACAAACAAAGTATCTTTAAACATGCAAATTATATCAATTTGTCCTGGTGGTTTTTTAAATCTAACTGTATCGATATATATTTTTTCTACATTATGGATTGTTGGCGCCTCTAATTCTTGTCTTAATTTATTCGCAATTTCCACTTCAAATTCATTATCAATATTTTGGTAAACCCGCTCCAGTTGACTTAATAACTCCTCGTTGTCGACAGTACCATCAATTATGTCGTTGTATAAGCCATTTAGCGCAAAATAAAAGATTGAACTAGGAGAAATAAACCAATCATTATAATAAAGAATTAAGCTTTTTCTTAATGGTCTGGAAGGCCTTTTGGAAATAAGATAATTATTATCTCCAGGTTCTCGAACCATTGAGGATAATAATCTCTTTATATCCTCTGCATCCTTGTTGAAAAATTTTTGGATCTTTCCAGGAAAGGTTTCTAGGGTGCTTATTAACCATGTATTCGAATCATAGTAATTTAGCAGACTAGTAGCTAACTCCACAATTTCATCTAAGCTGAAACCAAGGTGTGCTTTGCAAATCCTATTAATCCTATTTAAGTTACTAGAAGAAATATGTTTTTTTTCACTCTTATTTATTAACCAATGAATATTTGCCTCTTGGAACTCTAAAAATTTATCTTCAAAATTTTCAACTTTATTTTGTTGCAATAAACCTTCATTTGTTATGGTAAGGGACGGCAGAGAAAAAATTTCATTATTCGCATTATCCCTCAAGTGCATAACTGTCCCGATGGCACGCGAGTATTCTAGCGCCTTTTCTTTATTAACAATATTTGAACTAGAATCTAGGTTTTTTAAGGAGTCGCAAACTATTTCAAGGGTAATTTCAAAGGAAAACTTATCAAGACCTAAAAAGCCTTCCCAGTTTTTAAATACACCATTAAACCTATCGTTATTTTCTTCAAATAGATATAAAAATGAGTCTGACAGTACTTTTCCAAATTCGTATTTTTCATTTGTAACTAACTCATTATGTCGCAATTTATCATGAATCCATGTAAATGAAGCAAATGTTCCTAATACACTTCTTTCAAGATACGTTAATAAACAAATTAGGTATCCCATAGGGTTTTGCTTGGTTAGTTCTTGAAAGTCTTCAATAAGACTGTTTAAAATTTTATTACAAACTTCAGTTATTTCGCCTCTACCATTATACTCCGCGTCTGTTAAATCTAATTTTTTCACATGATTTGTTATCAGTGGATCAGGATCTAAAAAAGTGGGGACTTTAGCATATAAACCTTTTCCTTGAAAAACCACGAGTGTATGACACATTAAATATTTTAAAAGCTCCACTTCATAATAATCTTTGCTCTCATTATATATACTCGAGAAAATGTCTCCAAATAGTTCAAAAGCCTTTTTTTCTTGTTGTTCTTTTTCGTCCAAAACTCTAACCATCCTTTTATTATTTAATACACCTACTATAATCTTATATGTTTTTACGTTTAAAATAAACTCAAAACGTTAAATACTCTATCCTAACCAAAACATGAACAACGGAGCTTATAAAGAACGCATTGATCACCGGATGAAACTGACATAGAGAAAGAAATCTCAATGATTCAATAGGTTTAATAGTCCTGTTATCCCTACGTTACAGGTCATGTCGGACCTGTAAAAATAATCATTCCATGTGAGTGCTTTAAAAGAGAAATCAATCGCTCGGTAGTGGTTGGAAAAAGAGAGAGTTGGTTAAGTGGCAGAATGTTTTGCTGGGGAATTAAACGAATGGCTAAACTTTCAACATATGCTGTAGTAGGTAATGTTGATAATCTAAGCCCGATCACTCTATCTTCTAAATGAAGCGTAATCGAACCATTTTGGGGTCTTCTTTTTTCGCCGATATCCATTGATGCGAGATATTTTAGATGGGAGATAAGGCGTTCTGTTTCTTCAAAAGAGAGAGTTTCTTGGGGAATGAGTCGATTATCGATTCGAAATCGAACTAGCGGACCTTCTTTGCGAGGCAAAATATGAATATCTGATGCAGCTAACCTGATAGCACGCTTCAAAATATCATCTGCCGTTTTTTCAATAGACATGCCTGAGCATTCACCTCCTCATTTTCTATATTTCCAATTTTCGACACTCGCTGGCAAAATCCTTCTTTTTTTCAAAAAAAATTTATTTATATTGGCTATGTCATGATCATACTTTCAATTTTTTCTCATTTCGCGTTATCCAGTAAATACCACTTATTAAATAACCTCATTTCGTTCATATTACTTATAGGTTCTGTTCTATTACACTTTAAAGCCATCTAATGACGGTTTAAAAAAACACCAATTGTTCACAATTTACTAACTTTTAAGCATTTGATAGCTTTTGTATATAATTAAACACTATTAACCTGTGTAAAATGTGAACATTTTCTAAACAAAAAGTGTATCCTCGTTTCCTTCATTCCATTTTTTACTCTCTGTATTATAATGGAACAAATAACATTAGGAGGCGAGAAGGTGGAACAAACATTACGAATTACAAATGTGCTGGCAGACCCTACACGATTTTACATCTACCAATACATTATTAAAAATCATCATGATGTCACTGTACAAGAAATTGCTGATTCATTTGACATTCATCCAAACGTAGCCCGACTCCATCTATCCAAGCTAGAAGACGTAAACATGCTGGTTTCTGAGACAAGAAAAACTGGTAAGGGAGGGCGTCCAAGCAGGCTATATCGATTATCAGATAAAGTTATTCAGCTTCATTTTCCTAGCCGAGATTATCAGCTTCTTGCTAAAATAGCCATCGAATCGATGAGTAAGTTAGGGGAACAAGGGATTAAGGCCTTGTCCCATACTGGAAGAACATTCGGTCAAGAACTCGTGAATCAACAATTAGCTCAAAATGCCATTACTTTTGAGCATTTATCCTTTCAAGGCAAAGTCAATTTGCTCAATAATGTCGCAACCGCTGCAGGATTTTCTCCTAATTTCCAATCAAATTCAGAGGAAAATGAAATTGTTTTACGCATTTCTAACTGTCCATTTAGTGAGATTGCTGTAACCAATCGGAAGACCATTGCCACAATGCGCACCGCTTTTCTAAATGGAATCGTCCAAGCTGTATTCGATAAAATAAAACTAGTAGAAATTCAAGACTCTATTTCTGAATACGCATTCTGTACCTATAAAGCAATCATTACAAAGTAGATACAAACGTAGCTTTACATAGCCCTATCAATTACACTATAATGGTTTTATAATGACAATGTTTGGAAAAAAGAGGAGGGTTACAAATGGAACGCATGTTTAGAGTATGTGGCTTTTGGACAGGAATCATGGCCATTTTCTTCTATTTAGGCGATATGTACCAAACTTCTTTACTTTTCTTTGCTCAAACAGGATTCTTTGTGCTTTTAAGTTATTTAAAACTGTCTGAACGGATGTATTTGTATGTGTTTGGCGCATACTTAACCGTTTTCTTCGCTGGATTTACGTACTATACTGTCTTTTTAATGACCCCTGGTGCCGCTCACTAAAATAATAATACATCGCCCATAAATCTTATTTTATGGGCTGTTGATTTACCCGTTAATAAGCCCCTTTGACTGAACAAGAACTCGAAAATACTCACTATATCCCCCGACAAGTAAACTTCGAATAGCTCGATTTCGCTTTGCTGTTTCCGAAAATGGGTCAAGTCCATTATCTTCTTCTAATTCATCCATGATTCCTGCCTTCACTAAAAATGCCTGCTGTTGTAAAAAATCCTCCTCAACAAATCCATACTTTACTCCTTCTCTTCTTAAACAATCAAAATGAATATGGGACGTTAAATCCATCTTACCTGGATGCTCTAAAACATTCCTTACCATTCTGTGTTGGTAATAACCACGCAAACTGCCTTGACAATGAATGGGTTGTTCCCACTCTTCATCTGTATAACCATAATCAATCGTTACAAGCAATCCAGATTGTATTCGCGATGCAAGATTTTGATATAGTTCCACCATTTGTAATGGTATTTCCATGCGCTGTCCTTCTTTTAAACAAAGGTTCTGACTCTCTAAATAAGAAGTAATTTTATCATTCTTCAATGGCGATTTTATTTCAGTAAGCGTTTCGTTCTTTACTGTAACAAATACCTCCACCATTTCTCCATTCTGCTTCTCAATACTATGAACAGGTAAAGCATCGAACAACTCATTGGAGAAAACAATTCCATTTATCTCTGAATTTTGCTCAAGAACACCTCCAAAAGAAACCTGAGGAAAAGCCATTAGCCGTTCTTTTTGCCTCTGCTGATGGTCTAAACTACGATCAACTAATCTATATTCAACACAATCAAAAAGTTGAATCTCCTTCTCTTTCCAATAATGCAATATATCATAAGCAAGCTTTCCGTCTCCAGAACCCATTTCAATGATTGTTGGAGGCAGGTTGTACTCCTTTATTAGATAAGCAAACCATTTAGCTAATACTCGCCCAAATACATCTCCTACATTGACAGATGTATAAAAGTCTCCCTCTCTCCCAATTTTCTCCCTGGAACGCATATAATAGCCAATCTCCGGTGTATATAAAACGGCCTCCATGTACTCGCAAAAAGAAATTTTTTGGTCCGGACTATTCATAATTAGCTGTTTCATATACTTCTCCATTACACTGCCACCCCCATTTACCTTCTAATATTATAAAAAAATAGGCACCTGAAACAAAATTTGTCTCAGATGCCTGTTAACTAGAATACATAATGCTCAATAATTTTCACAAAGGCTTTTCCGATTATGACCAGCGCTTTCTCCTCAAAATCAAAACGAGGATGATGGTGTGGAAAATGCGTGCTTTCATGCTCATTTCGAGCCCCCACTTTAAAGTACGTTCCCGGTTTTTCTTGTAAAAAGTATGCAAAATCTTCTGCGCCCATGGACGGCTCGAATTCTACAATCGACTCTTTTGAAAATAGTTCTATCAAAACTTCTCTCAATAATTCCGTTTCCGAAGGATGATTATATAAAGCCGGATAGCCATTTAAATAATCAATATGATAACTAGCATGATGTGCCTCCGTAATCCCTTTAACAATAGAACGGATTTCTTCTTCAATTTGAACGCGTACATCATGGTCAAAAGTACGAACGGTTCCTTCAAGCTTAGCTGAATTGGCAATAACGTTGAAAGCATCACCTGCTTGAAAAACGCCAATAGTGACCACTGCTGCCTGTAAAGGATTAATTCTGCGACTCACAATTTTTTGCAAAGATTGGACAATTTCGCTTCCAATCACAATGGAATCAATTGACTGATGAGGTCTCGCTCCATGTCCCCCTTTTCCTTCAATTGTAATCGTAAAAGCATCGACTGCAGCCATACGAAATCCTGAACCAACCGCCACTTTTCCATAGGGAATATCTGTTGCTAGATGTGCACCAAATACAGCGTCTACTCCATCTAATGCCCCGTCTTCGACCATAAATTTTGCGCCGCCAGGAGGCTTCTCCTCTGCATGTTGAAAAATGAAAATGAGTTTCCCTTTTATTTTTTCTCGAAACTGGCTAAGCGTTCGTGCTACCCCAAGCAGTGCAGATGTATGGCCATCATGACCACAAGCATGCATCACACCTGTTTTTTGTGATTTATATGTCGTCTCCTTTTCATCCTGAATCGGAAGAGCATCAAAATCTGCTCTTAAGGCGATTGTTTTCCCTTCTTGTTCTCCTGTAAGAATACCAATAACACCATTTCCGCCAATATTCTCTTTTACGTCTAACCCAAAACTACGCAGCTTCTGGGCAATAAACGTTGCGGTTTCCGTTTCCTGAAAAGATAACTCGGGATTTTGGTGTAAATATCTTCGCCATTCAACAAGTTCAGAAAAGCTATTTTCTATTTGTCCATATATCTGTTCCATATGCATCGATTTCACCTCTCCCATCCCATCATAAAGCTTTACCGTTTACAAAAATGGATTGCTTACTCGCTCATCGCCAATTGTTGTCACTGGTCCATGCCCCGGACAAACAATTGTATCATCCGGTAAAGGAAGTAATTTGTTTTCAATACTTTGCAATAATTCATCGTGATTTCCACCTGGTAAATCGGTTCTACCAACACTATTTAAAAACAGAACATCGCCTGAAAATAACATACCCTTATCTTTTAAATAGTAAGAAATACTGCCCGGTGAATGACCTGGTGTTTCAAATAGTTGAAAATGAAACGAGCCAATCGTCAGCTCTTGTTCACTTGTTAGCACATGTTCAGCAGGCTTTAGGCGCATCGGACAATCTGGAAACCATCTTTGCGAACCATTTAACGCTGGGTCTGAGAGCCATTTTGCTTCTCTTTGGTGAATATAGGCAGGAATTTGATAGTGTTCACGAATAGCATCGAGAGCCCCAATATGATCAAAATGAGCATGCGTTAATAACACGGCAAGTGGTTGTAACTTTTTCGTTTGAATATATTGAATAAGCTTTTGCGGCTCCTCGCCCGGATCGAAAATAATACATGTTTGATCATCCGAAAGTATGTAACAATTTGTTTGTAATGGCCCTAGTGGGATTTGATTCCATTTCATATCCTTATCAACTCCAATTTCTTTATTCCTTTCATTATATAACCAAATCGTAAATTGGAATAGCAATCAACATAGCTATTTTTCCATCTCGACAAACTATTCAAAACCAAGTAAACTGTTAATAAATGCAAATTTCTTCCTGTATTTCTCTTAACCATCTTGTTTTTGGGTACACTATACAAGCTGAATGATTAATAAGGAGGTCAAAATCATGGTACTGATGATTATTTTTGGACTTGTTTCAATCCTCGCATTGTTCGCTGTTTTTACTACTTTGAAAAACAAGAATTATTTAGGCCTGCTCTTTGCTGGCGGAAGTGCCGCTGTCTTTGGCTGGTTCACTGTCATGACGATTCTTAACAGCGGGTTTCCTGTTGCTCACTAAACATGTATACATACAAAAATCCCACTTACGGTGGGATTTTTGTATGTATTATTGTTTTAGTTTAAACAATGGTTTCACTTTTTTATGCTGTATATCAATGATGTTCTCCAATTGATAACCATATAAACAGAAGTTCCCATCAGGTGAGCAACTTAATGATTTACTTTTAATATTTTCGAGTATCTTTTCTTTTTTACCTGTCTTCCAATTAAATGTAATCAAATTAAACACTGCTTCATTTTGATTAGAATACGTAGGTTTCGAAGGAATAAAGGTGAAGAAATCTCCTTTTTTCTCATTAAAATCATAGGATGGAATCTTCCAATCCGAATAGCTGTTTACATACGGAACGGAAAACGAAGTAACCGGTTTGTTTTGTTCGTCAAAAAATGTATACGTAGCCCGATTTAGATTTTCAGTTTGCCGTTGAATCGTCATCAGCGTTTGCTTCATCTTCTTAAAATGAACAACACCTAACATGATGCTTTCTGATTCTTTACGATCTAACTCTTTTCTAACTAACGGTGCTGTCAAAGTTTGTTGATCCTTTTGCCAATCAAGAAACATCATTCCGTTTTCACTATCCCACTGAGCAAATGGCTGTGGCTGGTCTATCATATCGATTGTTTGCTCGTTCACATTGACAATATAGCTATTATACGACCAGTCTTTTGAAAAATTAGACAAAAACAAGACACCATCTTTATATATATTCCACTCATATGTGATTTCATAAGCAGGTAATGCTACAGAATATACAGGCTCTCCATTGGCACGTAAAATACTACTTTGTATTTTTTCTTCTAGCGGTGTTGATACAAGAATATACGATTTAGACGGGCTAATCGAAACTGACGAGATTGGTGCAGATGGCTGATACAAAATGGTATGTTTATTCGACTTCAAATTCCAGGCCATTAACTGAGGCCATTCTTCCATTTCCGCCTTTTTAGAATATAGAATCGTGTTGGAATCAAGCCATCCGTAAACAGCTTCTATGTCATCTGTATCTTGGTCTATTGCAGCCAACTGATTGAAGGAAAAATGCTCTTGTAGATTAGAATTTTCGTTTTCACGATGATGTAGATTTTTGGCAGGCTCACAAGCCGCTAAAAACAGGAAAGTGGAGATTGACAATAAAACAAAACAAACACTATATTTCAAATTTACCATAATCTTACCTTGAAACTGCTTGCTTAAAGCAGCATAACACGCTTTAATCCTCCACACACCTCCCATTTTTATGAGCGAGGTAACTAAACCACCTTACGACCTCATTATAAAGCAAAAATAGGAAATATGGGACTCAAACTTTCTTCTTTTTTCTATAAAAATAAACCAACCATTAAAATTTTAACAGCTTCTCGATAAATCGCAGGCATTTGTGAAAGTGGAAGTGGATTAATTCCCTTGCCTAGTTCAACCGTAAAACCTGGTCGTTTAAACTCTTGAATAAACCAATCTTTATACCCCGCATGACTATCTACATATCGAACCGCTCGATATCCACTTTGTCTTTCCATTTCTTTAGCAATTCGTTCTGATTCCTCTGGTTCATGTCCCTCATATCCCCAATAAATTTCCTTTCCTTGTGTATGAAGTGCAATGACCTTAGAAAAATTACGTCGTTCCGCTAATTGTTTCATCACAATCGCTTCCGGTTCGGATAAAAATATTTCGCCCGGAAAATCTCTCGGTGCTTCCGCTTTTGGGAGTTTCCGCTCTTTTTCAATCTGCCAATTGGCCGGAAATTGATTATTTAAGTCTACACCGCGGATATTTGCCTTCCAGCCATAATATTCTGTTTCCCCTTCATTGATATGACGTACATTGAATTTCCCTTCCGCCGCTCGATCTCCTAATACAACAAGATCAACGCCATCCGGGTTCACCATTGGAACGATGGATATGTTCACACGATGATATAGATGAAGAAAAGAGGAAGATTCATTTGTAAAGGACAGCAGCAATTCATTTAACCACTTCATTAATACCGCTGATGTAATCCACTCATTGGCATGAAACGAACCATTATAATGCACAACTGAATCTCCACGACCAAATTGAACTTCCACAATATCTTTTCCTAATACACTATGACCAATCGTTTCTACTTTCATAAATGGGTAATACGTACTTAAAAGCTCTAAATCTTTCTGTAATGATGCCGAACTATACAATTTTTCCGTCTTAATCAGCGGTTTTATTAGGCGAACTGGGACGAGAAATGGAGAGTTCATCGATTGCTGCACTCCATTCACAAGATACAACGCATCGAGCGGAAGCTGATACACTCGTCCTGCCGTTTCCATCGACATTTCGGTCTCTTTTTGCAACATAAAACCAGGAATCTTTACTTCAAATCTGCTTAATAGTTTCTCTTTCTTCGTCTGTGGATTCGCATCTTGAATCAATTCTAGTGGAATTTGAAAAAGACGGCTATAATACTCTAAACTGTCTCCTTCTCTGCTGATAATTTTCATATCATCCCTCCATCCTTGCTTCACTCTATGAATGAAACTAACCAAAAATGTAAAGGAAATCTGAATTTCACCATAAAAAACCTGGCCTCAGCCAGGTTCATTTCTTTTCATAAAAACGAAGAAGATCTCCATAAATTAGTTTATCCGAATAATTAAGTTCCTGCTTTGCGATATCGACGTAAGGCTGACACGCTTGTAAATCAGTAACTTCTCCTGTTTTCTTGTCATAGCATGTATCCATCGTATAGACATAATTATCGGTAATAAAACTACTATCCCGAAGCACAGTAAAGTCCACATAATCGTTAGCGAATAAATCATTCCCCAGCTCCATATAATTGTCCGTTTGAATCCCTAATAGATGCAGCAATGTTGGTCTTACATCAATTTGTCCGGCCACATGTGAAATGGTTTGCCCTTCCTGACCAGGAATATGAATAATCAGCGGGACACGTTGAAGCTGCACCGTTTCAAATGGCGTGATATCTTTTCCAAGAAATTGACTCATAGCATCATTATGATTTTTTGAAATGCCATAATGATCACCATACAAAACAATAATCGAATTATCGTATAGACCTTCCCGCTTTAAATCATGAATAAACTGCTCGACCGCCTCATCCATATACCGAACGGTTGGAAAATAGCGATTCAACGTATTAGAACTTGAATCATACTGATCAATTGTCTGGTCTTCCTCATTTAAGGTAAATGGAAAATGATTAGTGAGCGTAATAAACTTCGCATAATAAGGCTCTTGCATCTCTTTTAAATGATTAATCGACTGTGAGAAAAACTCCTTATCCTTCAAGCCCCAGTTTACAGAATTCTCCTCTGTAGTCTTATAAGCATCACTATCATAAAAATGCTGATAGCCTAGAGCATCATACATGATATCCCGATTCCAAAAACTACGATGATTTGCATGAAGAGATGCAGTAAAATAGCCCTGTTCCGTTAAAATTTCCGGCATTGCTTTATATTCATTTTGCGCATTTGTAAAAAAAACAGCGCCCCGACCAAGCGGATACAAAGAATTTTCAATAATAAACTCTGAATCAGAAGTTTTTCCCTGCCCTGTTTGATGATAAAAATTATCAAAATAATAGCTTTCTTTAATAAATTGATTTAAAAAAGGCGTAATTTCCTTCCCGTTCACCTTTTCATTGATAACGAAGCTTTGCAACGATTCCAATGAAATCATAATCACATTTTTCCCTTTAGCAATGCCAAACAAATCGGCAGCTGGTTCTTTTTGATTCGCTCGAACATAGTTTTCAATTTCAGTTAATTCACTGCCATCAGCTAAAGCACGTTGTGTAGAGGACTTCGTTTGCAAAAATAAATCATACAAATGATATTGATATGCCCCCATATTTTTCACAAGTATTTCACGATCGAACGTTCTTGTTAATAGTTCTGGACGTTCCGCTTCCGCTAATGCTAAATGAAAAAATGTTACGCCTAACGCAAAAAATACCAAAGCTTTTCGACTTTGCTGATTCCATGTTCGCTGAACAAATGCAGCCGGTCTATACTTCACTAACAAAATAAGTATAAACAAATCAACGAAGTAGAACAAATCCGTCACATTCATTAATTCATGCACACTGCCGCCTAAATCACTCATATTGCTCGTTTGAAAAAGAACAGGAATCGTTAAAAAATCATTAAAAAAACGGAAAAACATTAAATTAGCAAATAAAACAAACGTTATGAGGGTACTCATCACTAATATATACAGCGTTCGCTTACTTTCTTTTAAAAAGATTGACCCACCTAAAACAAGCAACAAAAAGCTAATTGGATTCAAAAATAAAATAAGTTCTTCAAATAAGTTATCCGTGTTAATGTTAAAGCTTACTTTATAGGCAATATACGTTTTTAACCAAAGAAATATAAACGTCAGCCTAAACAAAGAATAATTCCTATTTTTCTTATGCAAATATACACCCCCTTGCAAACCATTCCAATCATTTATCTAATTGATTTTTTATCAACCAAGCTGCACCAATGACGCCTGCGTCATTGCCTAATGTAGCCTGTAAAATGTCCGTCGACTTCGAAACACGTTTAAAAGCGTGCTTTTGAAAAACAGTACGAACAGAATTAATTAACAAATCACCAGCTCTAGAAACTCCTCCACCAATAACGATTTTCTCTGGATTAAGAAGGTTACCAATATGAGCTAGAGCCATCCCTAAATAATGACTTGTTTGTTCAATAATCTCTAACGAAAGCTTATCTCCTTCTGCCGCACATTCAAACACTAGTTTAGCAGAGAGCAAGTTTCCCTCATTCATTTTCTCTTGTAGGAGAGAAACCTTTTTCCTCGTTAACGCTCCTTTAGCCAGACGGACAATTCCTGTCGCTGAAGCCACAGTTTCTAAGCAACCTGTATGCCCGCAATTACAAGGTGCGCCATTCTCGGTAACAACCGTAATATGACCAACCTCACCAGCAGCACCGCTCGCTCCATGAACGACTTGCCCATTCGCAATGACACCGCCACCAACACCTGTGCCAAGTGTAATACAAACGACATCTTTTGCTCCTTGACCAGCCCCTTTCCACATTTCTCCTAAGGCGGCCATATTCGCATCATTGTCAATGACAACAGGCAGCAATGTCTTCTTTTCTAATACATCCTTTAGCGGATAATTTCGCCAGCCTAAATTGATTGCCTCATAAACGGAGCCACTTTCAGACCGTACTGGCCCCGGGGCTCCCATCCCAATACCTAGAAGCTTACTTCTCTTTTTCTTCAATTTTGCCAGCTTAGCGTCTATTTCCTTGACGATATTCGGAATAATATGTACACCATTTTCTGAAATATCGGTGACAACTTGCCATTTATATATAATCTCTCCCGATGTATCAATAAAAGCAAGCTTCGTTGATGTACCGCCTAAGTCAACACCTACCAGCCATTTCCCCATAGCCACCCACCTTTTATCAAGAATTTTTCCGTTTCTTCTCACGTTCAATTTCTTGTCGTAGTAATAAAATGGCCATTTGATAATCTTTTGTATCCATCATTTGTGAACGATATATTTCACGAACTTCTGCTTCCATAAGCTCTAAATCAGCTACACGATCTCCAATATAAATAAATGTTCCAAATTTTTTCAAAAACTGTTGAATATCATAGATTGTTTTCATCTCATACCTCTTTACTATTTTCTACTTGAAAGTATATCGAATTAACTACTAGGTAACAAGCCTCTTCTACCTATATAAGCTTCACTCAACATCTCGCCTATACTTAAACCCTTTCATACATGTCCCTCTCCCTTCATATACTGAAATCAGCGCATAAGTCGGGGGAGGAAACTATGAAAGGACAATATATATATAATTTTATTCTATTGCTCGTTACCGTGATTATTATGATTTATTTTTCAACGACGCGGCAAGCTGAAGAAACCATCATTTTTTTCCCAATTGATCCCACACTTCATTTTGAAGACGCGGCCACTCATATAACAGCCAAACAAATTAATAACAAAACCTATCAGGTCCACTGGCAAACTCGTTCCACACTAACTGAGCCTGCTTATTTACGCCAAGATGTCTCCCTTTTGTATAAAAACGGCGACTTAATCGGAATCTTAAATAAATGGAAGCAGCATGAACAAACTATTATACAAAAAGACAAACAGAAAGAACGAGACAGCGCTCGTTATGATGCCATCACGTTCCATTATGCAGAAGTTCATCCTAATAAAGATGTGTTCACAAGTGTTCAACAAATGAGCCAAGCAAAGCTCTATGCGATTACAACGCCTTCTTTTGAAACATTCCAGAGGCCAGTATCTGCTGAGCAGCAGCAATGGCAAAGTGTTCTAGATAATAACCTAAATGCCAGACTAGCTTCACGTTTGAATAAATCATTAACTTACTTTCACATTGATAAAAGCCAGTACGAAACAATTTCCTTAATTGAATTACCAACGAAGGCTAATCATATTTTTCGCACCTTTCCAAGCGCAAAGCGAGAAGAAATAATCGGCAAACTTTGGGAAGGCATTTATAAACATTATATTTTAGGAATTAAAACGGAAGACGGTACAGTCCTTCCAGTTGAAGGCAGCTCCATTCCGCAAATTTTAGTTGCCAAGGACCAGAGCGAGCTGCTCGCTCTATTCACGCTTCAAGATGGAACACCGTTCATGCTTCGTCAACAGCTTTAGCTCACTAGTCAGCTAATTGCTCGGCTAATTTTTGATACGACTTCTTGGAAGGGTCGAGCTCAATTGCTTTTTGAACAAGCTTTTTAGCTTGTTCCATTTCTTGTTCACGCGTATGCATTAAAGCTAAATTATAATAAGCTTCATGAAATCTTGGATTTTGTTCAATCGCTTTTTCATAAGAAGCCTTTGCTTCTGCTGTGTCGCCTTTTTCCGCATAAATATTTCCAAGTACAAAATAAGAAATTGGCGTACTAGCATGACGTTCTGTGTAGTCGAGTAATAACTCACTGGCTTTTGCTGTTTCTCCTTTCTTCACATAATTTTGAGCTACTAGCGCCATCGTTTCATCATTGAGTGCTGCGCTATTCGGATGATTATATCCATATTGAAGAAGGAAATATATCAAACCTGCTGTCCCTGCTAAGAAGATAAGTTGTCGCCATGTTTTTCTTTTCGGTAACGATACAATGCCAGCAGCTAAGAAACCACCAATCAAACCACCAATATGTCCTGCATTATCAATACCAGAAACAGAGAAGCCATAGGCTAGATTAATCATAATTAACACAATAACAGCTGAACCCATTGTCCGGAAAAACAACTTTGGATACACGGTCCCAAAATACAATAAAGCGCCAAAGCAACCAAAAATGGCACCACTTGCTCCTGCTGCTAAATTGGGGGTCGTCACAAAGCTAGCTAATGTACCTGTAAAACCTGCCAATAAATAAATGAACAAAAACCTGGTGTTTCCATAAATTCTTTCTACTTCTGACCCAATTAAATAAAGAGAAACTGTATTCATCAATAAATGAATAAAACCAATATGAATAACAATCGGAGTGAAGAAGCGCCACCATTCCCCTTGCAACATATAAGGGGAATATTTCGCTCCAAATTCAATTAAAGTCTCTGAATTTTTACTACCTCCGCTTATTTCCATAAGCAAGAAGACAGCCACTTGAATCGCTATAAATATATACGTGAAAAAAGGTTTACCAGAAACAAATACTTGCTGTTCTTTCTTTACTTTTTTTACCGATTCAGCTAATGTTTTCTCCTTTAAATACCGAACTTGCTCTTCCTCTTCTTGCAGTTGAATCGAAAATTCCATTCGCAATTTCTTTTCAAGGAGTTGTAACGCTTCTGGAAAGTTCCCACTATCCAAAACAAAGGATTGCAGCTTTGTTTTTTGATAATGAAAAGACTGCGTGGCAAAACTATAGTCATCTACCGGAGTAAATTTTGTCACATAAATATTGAATACATTTAATGGCTTCCTATACAGTTTTTTTCGAATTTGTTCTCCATTTTGAATCGTTCGTTCAATATCCCGTTTTAACCAGTTCGCCCAATCTAAGTCATAACGCAAGAGGCGAATCACTGGAAACTCTTTATTTCTTACATTTTCCAACCAAATTTCCTGTTGGTTTTCCGTTGCTGTAATTAATTGATAATCATACTTAGATGTTAGCTGCCAAATAACTGACCAATATAAATAATCCTCTTTGAATCCCAAAACCTTCCCCACTTTCTTCACAAACTCCGTTGCTGCCCTTCTTTCATCTTATTTAACTATAGACGATTCGTTTACAAATGTAAAAAAAGAAAGGAGCCTTCCCCGGCTCCCTTCTTTAACCTCGACCTAATACACTTTGCATCATTCGATCTCGAACAACTGGTAAATCTAAAGAGCGTGTAACAAGAAATCTTCGAAGCGCTCCACTAGACAAAGCGACATTTAATAACCGATAACGATTTTGATACCCAACATAAACGACAGCACCGATTGCAAATATTTGAAGCACCATTTTCCACATAATTATCCCTCCTACAATTAGTTTGGTACAGGCGAAGATTTTTATGAAGGCAATATGTAGAAATTCACGGGGTAGACGTTCGAAATACTGTGTTTGTTGTCACAACTTGATGAACAGGCAAATCATGTGCCTCAATCGGCAAATTTTCGACTAATTGACATTCATAAGCAAGTGCAAGAGTCGTTCCTTTAAAAGAAACAAGGAATCGATCGTAATAGCCGCCGCCAAACCCTAAACGATATCCTTCTTTTGTAAATGCTAATCCAGGTACAATTAATACATCTATTTCTTGTGAATCAACGCACACCGTTTCAGCAATAGGCTCTAGTAAATTAGAATACACCGATTCTAACTGTTGAAATGAGGTAATCTCTTTGAATTCCATCACTTTCGTTTGCGGATAACATTTCGGTACAGCTACTTTCTTACCTTCACTCCATGCTTGCTCAATAATAGAGGCCGTTGGCACTTCCGGAGGAACAGCAATCGTTATTCCGATCACTTTCGCCTTTTTCCATTCTTCAAGGTGAAATAATTGCTCAGTGATTTGATTCGTATACTTTATACGCTGTTCTTCTGAAAGCCTTTCAAGCGTAGCCTTCATATCATTCCTAATCTTTCGTTTCATTTCCTTCACGTTCCTCACTCCTTTTTATAATGTATTTTAGTTGTTCATTATATCGACTTAACTACATACAGCTGAGCAAAAAATTTGCATAAAAAAAAACAACAGGAAAACTCCTGTTGCTTACTTTGTTTCACGGTGAAGCGTGCTGCGTTTTTCTCTTGAGCAGTATTTTTTAAGCTCTAAACGATCTGGATTATTACGTTTATTTTTTTTAGAAATATAGTTACGATCTCCACATTCAGTGCAAGCTAATGTAATATTTACGCGCATGTGTATTTCCCTCCAAACATATTAACATTTTGTACATAGGACTCATCTATAATAGCATTATTCTGGTTGAAATGCTAGTCTGTTTTTTGGGAAATCATATGTTTCAGAATTCTTTTTGAACTGCTTGAAACAATTCGCGGTTAAGAAATTGAGCTTCTTCCTTTGTATCAGCATGAATGGCCCAAGCAACCACTTCTACGCATTCTAACGGTAAGATTTCTGATTCGAGAGTAAAAATACTGGTTACTTGACCTTTTGCGAGCGGTGAATAGAATAATAGACCTTCTCTTAAAGATTTGAAGCAACCATTTTCATAGAGTCCGCCTTTACCTTGGATGCAGTACTGTGCAATTCCTTTGCCTTTCATCACTCCTCCTAGTAAAGCAACAGAATTTGGTGCAACATGCATAATGGCTTGCTCATGAGGACTATAAAAAGCGACGGCCTGACGTTCGAAAGCGTTTTCATATTGAAAGAATACTTTAGGAGATTTCACCTCTAAAGTCGTATTTTTAATGGTGAACTTGGAATACATAATTTTCTGTTTTGTAAAGGATTGTAGAAGTGTACGAATTCCTCCTTCAGGATGGCTCATCATATCTTCCTCTGAATACCAATCAAAGCTTTCATTCATCCATAACCCTGCTTTCAATGTCTTACGAGGTAATTCCCGGCTATCATGCTCAATGTACGCTGACAGTGCATTCACGTGATCATCCCTTTCTTAAAATTAAGTTTATAACATGTTAGTGAAACATTATTCAGTGGGAGTTTTATTCGTCCCTTACTTATCTTTTTTTTGATGGTTTTCCGCTTTGAAGTAAGGAGCCTAACGGACTACTAATCCGTTCCAAAATACAGAATTTTCAATATTTTCAACTTAATATAATGTTATCATTGAATAGTCATATGGACAATAAACACTTTTTGTCGAATTTTAACTTTTTTCACAAGCATTCTTTGGACAAAAGCGAAAACACTATACATAATCGCAATACTTTTTACCTATAAAGTAAAACTTCCATCAGTTGGGGCTTTTTCTTCATCCCTCACTGATGGTTAGCCGCGTTCTACGCTCACTAAGATTTCCGCTTCGCTTCAATCAAGTAACCGTACGATAAAAATAGACAAATCTTCCTAGGGCAGACTGAAGCAAGATTGTCCTTTTTCATAAGAAATGTGTAGAATAGAGGTATATATATCTAATTTTAACGTCGAGGTGAAAACATGGAGTGGATTATACTCTCTCTATTTTCCTTGGCTATTGTCTTGCTGCTCATTTCATTCATAAAAAAAGACAAAGTAGCCAAGTTAGAAGAAGAACTAGAACAAGTAACACTAACTCATATGCAGGACATCTTTCAATTAAAGAAAAAAGTGAAAATCCTTGAAGAGGAGCTTTTAATTCAGGACGAACCTAACTATCGCTCAACTTCTATACCTTATCAACCTCTTTCAACGATCCAACCAATTAATGAAATTATCAAAAGCCAGGTAGCTGCACTCTATCATCAAGGCCGTTCTTTAGAACAAATTGAGAAACAGTCTACTTTAACAAAAGAACAAATTATTCAGGTGATTGAAGAACAGGGATTGCGAGGATTAGAGCATGAGTAACGCAACACTTCGAGCTTTTGCTGCTGGTATTATTTTTTCAACCGCTCTTATCGCCGGGTTTTATTACGGAAACGATTTACATCAAGATCGTACAATCACTGCAATGGATGCTAAAAAGATGTTAGAAGAGCAAGATTACATCGTCATGAAAGAAACGGCCGCTATAAACAAAGCAGAACCAACATCAGAGAAAGAAGTAAAACAAGAAACTGTAGAAGCGTCCAAAAATATAGCTAAAAAACAAGAACAGCCAAAAAAAGATGTCAAAACTTATACGCTACAAGTTAAATACAAAATGACAGTGCAAGAAATCGCCGAAACGTTGGCAACCGAAAAAATTATTGATGATGCAGCGGAGTTTCAAAACTATATGAATAAAAACGGACTAACACGACGCGTTCAAGTCGATGAATTTGTCGTAACAAGCGATATGAACTATGAAGAATTAGGAGATCTCTTAACTCATTAGAAAACGGAGCGTAGCTAAAAATAGCATGGACTTCTCCTTTTTAGTTACGCTTTCTTCATCCTCAAAATAAAGTGAAACTTCTATCAGCAGGGTCTTACTGCCCGTTAAGTGCGGGATAAAGAATCTAACAAACATCGGACTGTTATGAGAATAACCAAAAAGGCCGGATATTGAATCCCGCCCCCAAAAGAGTGCTTGTTCGCTTCACCCAAAGCGACCGCTAATATAATCTTCCGTTCTTTGATCACTTGGACGAGAAAAAATGGTATTTGTATTATTATATTCAATAACTTCTCCGTTTAAGAAAAACGCCGTGCGATCTGAAATCCGAGCTGCTTGTTGCATATTATGTGTCACGATAATAATACTGTAGTGCTCTTTAAGCTGTTGTACAAGTTCTTCTACTTTTAACGTTGAAATAGGATCGAGTGCTGAAGTCGGTTCATCCATTAAAATTACATCCGGTTCAATCGCTAAACAACGAGCAATACATAAACGTTGTTGTTGTCCACCGGATAATCCGTACGCATTGTCATGAAGACGATCTTTCACTTCATCCCAAATAGCTGCCCCACGTAGACTTTTTTCAACTACTTCATCCAACACTTTTTTATTTCTAATTCCATGAATTTTTGGTCCATAGGCAACATTTTCATAAATAGACTTTGGAAATGGATTTGGCTTTTGAAAAACCATACCAACTTGCGTACGCAACTCTTCCACTTTATATGATTTATCTAATATATTTCGATTGCGATATTTAATTTCCCCCGAAGTTCGGACACTAGGAGTCAGTTCAACCATACGGTTTAACGTTTTTAAATACGTTGATTTCCCGCATCCAGATGGTCCAATGATAGCCGTAACCTCATTTTGGTAGATGTCTAATTCAATATTTTTTAAAGCATGCTTTTCTCCGTACCATAAATTTAACTGAGACGTTTCATATACCTTCTCTTTAGCTAATTGAGACGCGACCGTTTTGTCCATATTAAAAGCCTCACTTGTTCTCAATAACGTCATATTCATGATTCGTTGTCTTCCCTTCATTAATATCTTTTTTGGAACTTATTACGTATGAAAACAGCAATGGAATTCATAAAAATCAGCAAGAACAGTAAAACGAGAATACCTGCCGCTGCTACACTTTGAAACTCTTCTTGCGGACGTGAAGTCCAATTGTAAATTTGCATCGGTAAAACGGTAAACGTATCAAATACGGTTTTTGGTAAAAAGGCGATAAACATCGGAATACCAACTACAACTAGCGGTGCTGTTTCCCCAACGGCTCTAGATAGAGCTAAAATACTTCCTGTTAAAATCCCTGGGATTGCAGCCGGTAATACAACACGAACAATAGTCTGCCACTTCGTTGCTCCCATTCCATACGATGCTTCACGTAACTCACGCGGCACAGAACGAATTGCTTCCTGAGCAGCGACAATAATAACAGGTAATACGAGAAGGCTCATCGTTAATCCTGCCGCTAAAACAGAACGATCTAAAGCAAGTGCTCGAACAAAAATTGTAAGTCCTAACAATCCAAAAATAATCGATGGTACACCTGCAAGATTTGAAATGTTTAATTTAATAAAGGAAGTAAACCAGTTTTTCTTTGCATACTCTTCTAAATAAATCGCTGTCCCTAAGCCAAGTAACAGCGCGACAGGTGCTACAACGAGCATTAACCAAATCGATCCGATTAGCGCAGCCTTAATTCCCGCTTCCTCCGGCCTTCTTGAAGCGAAGTTTTGGAAGAAATCCCAATCTAGATAACCAATTCCTTGAGTGAATATCCGATACAATAAAATACCGAGTACGAGAAGTCCGAATGTGGTTGCTAAGAAAAATAACCCTTTTAGAATCGTGTTCCTCACAATTCTTATAGGCATTTTCTTTGCCACAATTGTTTTATCAATAAGCTTCATGATTTAGTATTCCTCCCTAACTTTGCGAGAGATGTACTGAGCTAGTAAATTCATAGCAAGAGTGAAGAGGAATAACGTCATACCTACAGCGTAAATACTATAATAAATCGTTGTTCCATATCCTGCATCTCCTGTACTTACTTGCACAATATAAGCAGTCATTGTTTGAATAGAGGTTGTTACATCCATATTCAAACTTGGTGTCGACCCACCAGCAACACTTACAATCATCGTTTCACCAATCGCTCTTGATAACGCTAGAACAATAGAAGCAACAATTCCAGAAATAGCAGCAGGAAGGACTACTTTTAAAGTTACCTCTAATTTCGTTGATCCTAACGCCAATGCACCTTCACGCATAGCACGTGGTACAGAAACAAGGGCATCTTCTGATAGTGAAGCAATCATCGGTGTGATCATAATTCCAACGACAAGTCCTGGACTTAATGCATTAAACATCTCTAGCGAAGGAAAGATGGATCGCAATACCGGTGTCACAAAGGTTAAAGCGAAAAACCCATATACAATAGTCGGTACTCCAGCTAATACTTCTAGAATCGGTTTAATCACTCTACGTGTTTTCTCTGAAGCATATTCACTCAAGTAAATGGCTGTTGCCAGCCCGATTGGAACAGCAACTAAAGCAGCAATCATTGTTATTTTTAAGGTACCTAGGACAAGTGGCATTACTCCATAAGAAGCAGCCTCAGCAAAGGGATACCATTTATCTGCAGTAAAAAATTCTGAAACAGATACTTCTTTAAAGAAAGTTATTGTTTCAAAGATTAACGTAAAAACAATCCCTAATGTAGTTAATATTGAAACAGCCGCAGTTAATAAAAGAATAGACGGAATAAATCTTTCTATTTGAATACGTTTCTTTTGCTTACGCTCTTGAATCATTTCTCTTATAGAATACTGAGCTTGTTGTACTCGCAAAATTGTAACTCCTTCCTCGTTCATCATTTAGCAAATGCAAGATGAGAAGCAAGATACTTCCCACCTTCTCGCTAAATTTAAAGCTTATTTCTTAAGTTGAGTCACTGCTTCTAAATCTTTATCGTATTCTTTATCTTCCAAAGAAATGTAACCTACTTCTTCTGAAAGCTCACCAGCATTCTCAACCATAAATTCTACAAAATCTGCTACTTGCTCTTTATCAGCTACTGATTGGTTTGCTACATATGTGAATAATGGGCGAGATAGAGGTGCATATTCCCCGCTTTTAATCGTTTCATGCGTTGGTTCAACTGCACCATTACCATTATCGATTGGGACAACCTTTAATGAATCTTGATTTTCCGCATAGTATGCATATCCAAAGAAACCGATAGCATTTTTATCACCTTTTACTCCTTGAACAAGAACATTATCATCTTCTGAAAGAGTAGCATTTTCAACAAGTGGCTGTTCTTCTAAAATGACTTCATTGAAATAATCGTATGTTCCAGAATCCGTTCCTGGTGAGTAGAATTTAATCTCTTCTTTTGGCCATTCTGGGCGAATATCCGACCATTTCTTCGCTTTTCCATCTTCTACCCAAAGTTTCTTCAGTTCATCAACTGTTAAGTGGTCAACGAAATCATTTTCTTTATTTACAACAATGGATAAACCATCATAAGCTAATTCTAATTCCGTAAAATCGATTTTATTTTGCTCTAATTGAGTTTTTTCTTCATCCTTAATAGGTCGCGATGCATTACTTAAATCTGTTTCGCCTGCGATAAATTTCTCAAAGCCTCCGCCCGTTCCAGAGAAACCAACTGATACTTTTACATCAGGCTGTTGCGCCATATATTCTTCAGCGATAGCTTCCATAATTGGATAAACCGTTGAAGATCCATCAATTGCGATTTCACCTTGTAATGGTTTGTCCGTTTCACTTGCACTGCTGTTGCTATCTTTTGCACTATCAGAACCACATGCAGCTGTTACAGCCATAGCTCCTCCGATAATTGTTGCGAATGCTGCAAATTTAAGACGTTTCATCAATTTTCCCCCTGAATGATTAATTATCTTTCCTACAGTTACAAGAATACAATAGTACTATTAATGTCATTTGAAAAAATTGTTAAGCTTATGTAAATAATCATATGTAACATGTAAATACGCTTCTTATAATCAATCAATAAACAAAACATTCGACAAACAGATATCCAGATGCATCAACTGCGGCATACAGTCATAAAAAAACACGCCCTCATTCTTAAGAGCGTGTTGCGTGTACGTTTATTCTACTGTCTCATCTTCATTATCTTTTACTTGCTTATCTTCGCTATGATCCACTTTGGCCTTTGTAGATGTTTCTGATTTTGCTTCTTTAGCACGTTCTTCTTTTAACTCATAATATACATCAAGAATTTCCTGACCAATTTCTTTATTCATGGAATGTCCAGAGTGTCCTTGATAAGCCCAAGGTACAACAACGGTAAAAGCAACTTCTGGGTCCTTAGCTGGTGAGTAACCCACAAGCGTTACATTCATCGTCTCCTGCGGCTCATCGTATTTACTGCGTTCTGGTCCATCATAAAAGGCTTCGGCTGTTCCTGTTTTAGCAGCTACAGTATACGGTTTACTTCCAAAATAAGTATATGCCGTTCCTCCTGTTTCCATCGCTACTTTTTCAAAACCGGCTTGAACGCGATTAACCCACTCTTCCTTCATATCCAAGCGATTAAGTACCGTCGGTTTATTTTCTTCAACAATAGGTCCTAATTCATCATTGTCATCAACAGGGTCGTGAATTTCCTTTACAATATGCGGCTGCATGCGGTTACCGCCATTCGCAATCGTTGAAACATACTGCGCAAGCTGCATAGGCGTATACGTATCATACTGACCAATAGAAAGGTCAAGCAGCTTACCTGGTGATGTTTCTGTCCCTTTAAATCCAACCATTTCATTAGGAAGGTCAATACCTGTACGTACACCTAAACCAAACTGAGCATAAGAGTTTCTGATTTTCGGAAAGGCACTTGGATTCACCGATAAAGGTTCATTTGGTACATAATTTCCGCCTGCAATATTAATAACCGTTCGGAACATATATACGTTGGAAGACACTTTTAAAGCTGTTAAATCATTAATGTTACCAAAGTTTTTATAAGAACCCTTTGCAGGCGTCCCTTTAATTTGCAGCTTCGTATCATAAAAAACAGAGCCTGGCTGAATTGCTCCCTGTTTATAACCTGTTAAAACAGTTGCTCCTTTTACGGCTGACCCCATCGTATAAGATGTAGTAATATTCCCCAATGCAAAGTCCTCAATCGAATATTTACCCGTTTTTGAATCTCTGACATACTGCTTACCAGCCATCGTTAATACTTCACCCGTTTTAGGATCTAACATAACAACAAACGCACGATCTAAAAACTTCGTATTACCTAACCGTTTTTTAGCTAATAAATGTTTTTCAATAATTTGTTCGGTCGCTAACTGTAAATCCATATCAATGGTCAATACAAGGTCTTTTCCACGTTGACCTTCTGTTATCACTTCTGAGTCAACAATATTTCCAGATTTATCGGTAATATTACGTATCTTGGCTTTTTGACCTTGCAAAACATCTTCATATTGCAGCTCAATATAGCTTTTCCCAACACGGTCATTTCGGCTATAGTCACGCGCTAAATAATAATCTAGATTCTCACTTGGCAGCCCTTCCTCAGAAGAAGATACCTTTCCTAATACTGACTTCAACGTTTTTCCATACGTATAAGAACGATCCCAATCTGTCGTAATACCGACACCAGGCAACGAACCTAAATGTTCACTTACTCGCGCAAATTCTTCTTTCGTTACTTCTTTATTTTTTACAATTTGCGGCGTTAATGCATAACCGCTCGCAAACTCGCGGTAAATAGCTAGTACTTCAAGCTCTTCCTTAGAAAAAGAATCGTACTCTTCCTTGGTGATTCGCTCAAGTTGGAGCTTATATAAATCCGCTTCTGTAAGCTCCCCTTCTGTCACTTTCTTTTTATCTTGGGCAGTGATTTTTTGATCAGCCAGTTCTGGATGTAACATAATCCAAAAATCTTTCTTGTCCCGCTCCGTTACCTTATCGACTTCTTTATCAATTAACGCAGCTAGCTTCTGGGCTGTTTCCAGCATCTCTGCTGATTTTGTTCCTTGTTTTCTTGTATATGTAATCGCATCTAATGGCTGATTATCCACCATAATTTTCAGATTACGATCATACATTTTACCACGTGGAACAGAATTATTAACCGTCACTTCTTCTGTTCTTTCTACTTCACGACGATAGTCATCGCCATAGGCAATTTGAACAACTCCTAAACGTAAGATTAACGCAGAGAATAGTACAAAAACTAAAAAGAAAAGAATACTTAATCTGAACGGCACATGCGTTTTTTTCTTTTTATTCACTATATGCCACACTTCCTTTATCCATTGTCTTGCTAACTACCTTATTCTATAGAACATTGTTGTTTTTTTCTACCTTGAAATACTATTAATTTTATCCAATGTCTAGGTTAGCTTAATTTGACGGACAAAGAAGTAAATTACCGTATGACCTAAACCAGCAATTAATAAAAAAATCGGCAAACTTTGCTTAGGGTCGAAATAATAAACAGCAAAGAGAAAACCTAGAATAGAAACAATACGACCAAGATGAATAAATAGCTCTCGAACGACTATATATTCAATTCGCATCTCCGCCGCATGCCATGCACGCCCAATCACATCATATGTAAGGGAAACATACGGTACGAGTAAAAGCGGGTATCCAACGGCAATCATTGCCGCATATATTAAAAGTCTGGCATATGTAACATCCACAGCAATGAAAATTACTGCCGCATAAAGCAATACTCCTCCAAAGAGAATCGCTTTATTGCGCATGTCAGACTTAATAAGGCGAGAAGCAAAATAATAAGCAACAAAAGCAACGGCTGAATGAAGTAACCCATAGCTCCCAAGTGCCAATTCACTTCCTGTTTGAATAAATACAAAAATAGAAATAACAAACATAAATGTACCTTCCCGTAACCCCTGACAAAAGTTGGCCCACGTAATCAAGCTCCAATTACGATCATTTTTTCGTTCTTGTAAAACACGTACAAAACAATACTTTCCATGTGCAGGTCGTCTTTTTAAAAAGAAACTTAATAAAACGGCAATCGCAAACAACGACAACGATAAACCGAAGACGAATGTATATCCTGAAAATTGATTTAGCCGCGAAATAATGAATCCAGCGCTAATTGGCCCAATCATCCCAGCACTAGAGTTTAAAACTCCCATAAATCCATTAAAAAAGTCACGTGTTTCCGGCTCAGTAATTTCAAATGTTAATACATTAAAAGCAAGCCAATAAAATCCATATCCCATTCCAAGCAACGCTCCAAGTAACCAAAGAAAATTCGTCGCATTTCCCCCTACTAAGAGCACCGTTAAATAAAAAAGAGCTAAAAAAATAACACCAAGCCGTAACACGATGATTCGATCGACTTTTTTTGCCATCCGGCCTGCTAAAATAAAGATTAATGGTTGAACAATAACAACGATTAAATTATAAATGCCAATATCTAAAAAATCCCCTGATTGCTTCCATAAATAAATATTCACAAATGTATTAGATAAAGCGATGCTTAAACTATATAAACCACCGATTATGAGCAGCAGATTTAATTCTTTTTGCACTGCTCCTTCTCCGATTACTTTTTGTAAAATCCCCATATTCAAACGCTCCTTTTTGTTCATTTTAGTGTTTGAAAAAAGAGGGGCATTTATGTGAAAAAAGACAATAAAAAACGAGAACCCTCTTATTCGAGGATTCCCGTGTTCATTACTTTATTATTTTGCAGCTGCGTAACGTTTTGAAACTTCATCCCAATTTACAACATTCCAGAAAGCACCGATGTAATCAGGACGACGGTTTTGGTAGTTTAAGTAGTAAGCATGCTCCCAAACGTCTAATCCAAGAATAGGTGTTTTCCCTTCTGATAATGGAGAATCTTGGTTTGGTGTGCTTGTTACTTCTAATTCGCCGTTATTTACAACTAACCAAGCCCAACCAGAACCGAAGCGAGTTGCTGCTGCTTTAGCGAATTCTTCTTTAAACGCATCAAAGCTACCAAATTTAGCAGCAATTGCGTCCGCTAGTTCACCAGCTGGTGCACCGCTACCATTTGGAGTTAAAATTGTCCAGAATAAAGAGTGGTTAGCATGTCCGCCACCATTGTTGCGTACAGCTGTACGAATAGCTTCTGGAACTGCATCTAGGTTAGCAACTAGCTCTTCAATGTTTTTGCTTTGAAGCTCTTCGTTTCCTTCAATTGCAGCGTTTAAGTTTGTTACATATGTGTTGTGATGTTTTGTGTGATGAATGTTCATTGTTTCTTTGTCAATGTGTGGTTCTAATGCATCAACTGCGTATGGTAATTGTGGTAATTCAAATGCCATGATTAAAATCCTCCCTATGTATACCTATAATTTAGCTTTAGTTTTCCAAAGTTTCCTAAAGCCCGTAAGCATAGATTATCAAAATTTTACTAGCCTTTCAAACGTTATGCTTCGCTTTTTTAGTTTTTTTATTCAGACTATTTATATATAACAAAGAAAAAATATCCAACCATTACAATTTGAATGATGCTTTTTGTGAACACACTGCTAATAAAACCAATAACAGAGCCAAACCCAATCTTCGAAGCGGTCCATAAGTCTCGCTTATGAACAAGCAGTTCTGCTAAAATTGCCCCAACAAATGGACCAATGATAATACCGAAAGCAGGAATGACGAACGGTCCCACTAGAAGTCCGATAGTACTGCCCCATATCCCTGCTTTGGAACCACCATATTTTTTAACGCCGATCATGTTCGCTACATAATCTGCCATAAATAAAAGCAAAACAAATAAAATTTGTATGGTCCAGAACAGCCAATGGAATGGTTCGAATGAATAAAAAAATCCGTATAAAATAAAGCCGGCAAAAATAAAGAGCACGCTTGGAATAATTGGATAAATCAAGCCGATAAAACCGATAATAAACATGGTGATGACAACCGTCCAATAAAGAATATCCATATATATCTCCTTTCAAAAATAATTTTACTTAGTATGAACTTCGACAGCACGCCTTCATTTGCCTTTATTTTTAAAAGAGTGAATTTGTATCGTTTATGTTGTATTATCACAAACTGATAGATACAATGAACAAGATAGAATAGAAAAAAGGTGCTGTTTTATATGAATGTCTTTAAACAACTATATGTTAGTTTGTACTCGCCTAAGGATATAGCGACCTTTCGTTATCAAGGATTAGGCAAAACGATTTTTTTTGTATTCGTGCTTTCCCTCCTATCCATTCTCCCTGCTAGTTATTATTTTAGCATGATGATAAAGGATAGTATTTATGCGGTTAAACAAACTGTTTCAACAGAAATACCCGCATTTGAGATTAAAGATGGCAAGTTAACGACAGAAAGCGACGAACCTATTATTATCCACAAAAAAGGCTTTACTATTTTTATGGATGACTCTGGTGTACTAACACCTAGTAAAGTTGCCAATCAAACGACGAACGGCCTCGCCTTTCTACAATCCGAATTTGTCGTTGTCTCTGCCGGAAGTGCCCAGTCTTCTCCTTATACATTTATCGAAGGGAATAATGAAACCATTTCCTCATGGCTTGATAAAGCGGACCGTTTATTATGGATGTTCTTATCTATTATGATTTTTATTTTTTACATAATAGCCGCAGTAATCTTATTTATTAAAATAACGATTTTTTCTATTTTCGGATTGGTGCTCAAAAATGCTTTTCAGAAACCGCTCCGTTACAAGCAAGTATGGACAATCACTGCTTATTGCGTAACATTACCGACGATTTTCTTTACAATTATGGACCTCTTTCAGGCAACCGTTCCATTCAGTATGTCTTTAAACTGGTTCATTATCTTCATCCTTCTTTTCTTAACATTAAAAGAAATACCTCACGAGCAAGAACAATAAAGTGAAACTTC